>JAQBNQ010000507.1 GCA_028288545.1 Bacteroidota bacterium | reverse complement strand
TTAGGCCAAGGGCAGGTAATTAAAGGATGGGACGAAGGTATTGCGCTTATGTCTGTAGGAGCAAAGTACAAATTGATCATTCCTTCGGTTTTAGGATACGGCGATCAGGGTTTCCCTCCGGTAATTCCTGCTAAATCCACACTGGTATTTGATACTGAATTAGTAGACGTAAAGTAGAACTGCAAATACCGCTAACCAGCGAGACTTGAAAGACAAATTATAGGTCCCGGGTGATTCAATCATCCGGGATTTTTCTTTTTCTGCTATATTCGGGCTCTAAAATTTTTAAGAATGAAAAGAATTTGGGTTTTGATAGCTGCCGCTCTTCTACTTGCTGCCTGTAACACGCAACACAAACAGCAGGAGAACATTGAAAATAAAGAAACGGCGATAAAGGCACAGGAGAAAAAAGGGAAAATCGATACCACCCTTATAAACGAGTTGCTGAATCTATATACAGATTATGCAGCTGCATTTCCGGATGATACCACGGGAGCCAATTATCTCTTTAAAGCAGCCAATTACTATCCATACCTGCACAAACCGCTTAAAGGCATAGAGCTTTACGCCCGGGTTTATGATCACTATCCAACTTTTCGTAAGCGCCCTTATGCCTTGTTTTTACAGGGATTTACCTATGAGAACGAACTTCACAACCTCGACTCGGCAAAGGCTAAATATCTTTTGTTTTTGTCGCTATATCCTACCCACCCCATTGCGCACGATGTGGAAATAACCTTATCTAACCTAGGCAAAAGCCCTGAGCAGATAATGATGGAAATACAAGCCAGGCAACAGACTGATTCAACGCAATCGGCAAAAAAATAAATGACAGACTGGTTACTATACGAAAATCCCGATGAGATTGGTGTAGATGCTGCAATTGAAATACTGGTTTCTACCTTTCCTGATTTGAAGGAAGGATGGGACAGCTACATCGCGAAGCAGTATAAGAACTATATAAAAGACAGGCTTGACTTTGTTGATATAGGTGAGGTGTCACATTATATCGCGGATAGGATACAATCGGAAAAATTTGATGGTTTTGATGACTTCTTTGAAAAAGTTGAAGTAGTTCTTGGCAAAGGAATGAACGTACCCAAAATCTCATCGTAGTTGGCTTATGGAAGGAATACTTGGTACTGAATATTACCGGAGCTTTGATAAGTGGCTTAAATCCATCAGCCGCACGGCATTGGACGACCTGATCCGTTTTTGGGGATAGGTACCAAATTAAGCTAACATGCTAGAAATTAGAGAATATTGTTCAGGGTAGGAGTTCAGACTTTAATTGCAATCCAACCTCATTATTGATTTCTTTTACGACCTAACCCAATCAATTTTCTTTCGGAGAAATCCCAATACTAGCTGTCGTGGTTATTATTTTGCTTTATCATCATTTATCATAAAAATCATAATAATCAGCGTTCTATTTGTATTGAGCCAGGCCCAAATAAAAAACCCGCCTTTCGGGCGGGTTTTCTTTTAACCTGTAAGATGCAAATACTAATATTCGCTTTCTTGTGCTAAATCTTTTGCTAGTTCTACTATCTCAGCAATACGTTTGCCGTTTACAGAGTAATAGATCTTTTTGCCATCACGCTGAGTATTCACAACTTGTGCTCTTCTCAAAATTGCGAGATGCTGAGAAGCTACCGACTGCTCAATTTTTAACTTTGCATAAAGTTCGGTAACGGTTACCTTTCCTTTTGCCTCAATCAATTCCAACAATTTCTTGCGGAGAGAGTGATGCAGAGCCCTTAAGGTTAAAGCGGCTCTTTTTACTGAACGCAGGTCTACTTCAATTTTCTGTTTTCCATCGGGACCTGTAACCACCAATGGATCTTTCAGTTTTGCTGTTTTGTTTTTCATGTTGCTGACATTTTAGATTGTGAAAGTATTGTTTTTTTAGTTATGATAATAGTTAAAGGGATATAAAAAATGTTATTCATTATCTTAATTATACACAAAGATTGTTGACAACGAAAAGAATATGTTTTAAATGACATAGAATAAAACTGTAAGCCCGGCTTAATTCACTATTAAAATCGAATTTAAAGCGATTGAATCAATTCCCTTTAAAAAGCAAATTCCCCTATGAAAATGTATATATCTAAAGGCGTATGTTGTAACACCCTTTGTTTATGCTTTTCGTTTATTATTTTTAGATAATTCAATTGCAAAATCAAATCGTATTATGCTTGAACTAAGACCCTGTTGCGAAAATTGTGGCGCTGACTTGGCACACAATTCGATAGACGCCATGATATGTAGTTTTGAATGTACATTTTGTCTAAAGTGCGTTACTGAAATTTTGGCTAATGTAAGTCCCAATTGCGGCGGTGCTTTTGAAAAAAGACCAATCAGGCCTGATAATTTACTTTTAAAATTTCCACCATCAATAAATAGTATTTATAAGCCAATAACTAATAATGCTTATGTAAACGCTTTTAGTTCGAATAAGTTTTAAATATTCTTATTGCCTCAGTTGCTTCCTTTACATCATGCACCCTTAAAACGTTTGCGCCGTTCATTAAAGCCAGGGTATTTACCACCGTCGTTCCATTAAGGGCTTTATCAGGATTTACGCCCAACACTTTGCATATCATTGATTTTCGCGATGCACCAACAAGTATGGGTAAGTTAAGATGAGAGAAATACTTAAGGTTTCTGAGTAGTGTATAATTTTGCTTCACATTTTTGCCAAAACCGAAACCCACGTCTATAATGGTGTCAGTTATTCCCCCTGCGCGACAGGCCTCAATACGTTCGCGTAAAAAATCATAAACCTGCAGGGTCACGTTTTCATAAACAGGTTCCTTTTGCATATCGGCCGGTGTTCCCTGCATATGCATTATGATGTATGGAACCTTATATGTTGATACGGTTGAGATCATTTGACTATCCATTGTACCCGCCGAAATATCATTGATCATATGAACCCCGGTGTCTAATACCTGTTTAGCCACCAGGGCATGGACT
>JAQBNQ010000520.1 GCA_028288545.1 Bacteroidota bacterium | reverse complement strand
AGTTCGTCAATAATTTTTATACCTATCGGAAAAGCATAAGTATTCTCGGCATAAATGGTAACCGGGTTTTCATCTCCGTTCGAGAATCTTTCGGGCAATACCCTACTGGCCTTAAAAACCCTTCCCGAAAAATAGATCATGATAATATCCAGTACCACTGCGGCTACTACAATAAATAATAGCAGTTTACTTAACAGCATTATTGCAGGGAAGGTAAACGCTACTACAAAAACAATTACACAGGCCCCAAGGACCATAAATAAACGATTAGTAAGATATAGCGAGGCGAAAAACTTTATCACTTAACGGGGTATTTCTATAGCTTTTGTCAATTGATCAATTACCTCGTTGGTTGTAACGCCTTCCATTTCCTTTTCCGGGGTTAAAATGAGCCTATGGCGAAGCACCGGTTTAACCACATACAAAATGTCATCAGGCGTTACAAAGGCCCTGCCGCGTATGGCAGCAATTGCCTTCGCCGCATTCATCAGGTTAATAGACGCCCGTGGACTTCCCCCAAAAACAATATCTTTCGATTCGCGGGTTCGGCTTACCAGCTTGGCTATATATTCTATCAATTTTTCCTCAATGTGCACCTGCCTTACTGCCTTTTGGTAACTTAAAAGTTCCTCTGTAGTCATAACAGCTTGTATTTGGCTGATATCCGTAAGTTTTGCTGTTTGATTATGGAGTTTCAGGATATTCACTTCATCCTCCAGTAAAGGATATTTCACTTCAATCTTGTAAATAAATCTGTCCAGCTGGGCTTCGGGTAAACGGTAGGTTCCCTCCTGTTCAATCGGGTTTTGTGTGGCAAAAACTATAAAAGGCGGAGACATTAACCGGGTAACCGAATCAATGGTTATCTGCCTTTCTTCCATTACCTCAAATAAGGCCGCCTGTGTTTTAGCGGGCGAACGGTTTATCTCATCCACCAAAATAATGTTTGAAAAAATCGGCCCTTTCCTGAATTCGAATTCCGATGTTTTAAAGTTGTACACGTTGGTGCCCAGCACATCCGAAGGCATCAGGTCGGGCGTAAACTGTAAGCGCGAGAATCCTGCCGAGATACACTTAGCCAGCAATTTTGCCGAAAGCGTTTTGGCTACACCCGGTACTCCTTCAATCAACACATGGCCATCGGCCAGTATCGCGGTTATAAGCAGGTCTATCATCTGATCCTGCCCTACTATTACCTGGTGTACAGTAGCTTTGATCTTTTCAACCGCCTGGTTAAGGGTTTGCAATTGAAATTCTGTAACGGTATTATTTTCCATATTATGTATGATTAATTATTTATTGGCAATTCTTTTTAAAATATTCAATCGTGTGATTTAAATCGATCAATTCAATTTTCGAGAGCCATTTTTTTTGTTGCACCCCAACTATTTGTGCCAGCAAATGGTCCACGGTCTCTAATTTTATGCCGGATTTATGAGCAATTTTTTGGGCGAGTTCAACCGTTATTTCCGTGGTATCAATATTATATCTGTTTCGGATAAACTCCATAAGGTAACTGATCTTCTTCAGGGCAATGCCACGATGGTCTGCCCGGTTAAAATACAGGGACCCTACCGTTTGGGTAAATTCAAGCGAAGCATTAGGGTAAGTATCCACCAACGGAATAATACGCTGCCTCCTTTTAATATTAAATATCACGTATAACAACAGGGCTGCCACCGCAGTATAATAGGCCCACTTAAGGGCAGGTGTGGCAAGTATGTAACTTAGTTTTGTTGTGGGTACACCGCCGTTTCCACTCTTGTAAAACTCATCCCACAAAATCTTTCCCTGCGGCACATACGAAAGGCACTTTTCCACATACTCCCTGCCACTGGCTTCAAACATATGGAAGTTTGAAAATGGGTATGGATGATTATGCAACAAAATATAACCATTGCCAAATTTGATCCGGATGAACAAAGGCGAATTGCGTTTATCTTCAGCCAACACAGTCACCTCAGCATCGCCGGGGTAGTTCATCATGGCTTTGGTAAAACCAGTGTCGCTTACATCAAAGTACTCGCTGGTGTATTCCTTATTAATCCAGTATCCATTTTCCGTTTTTAATTTAGGGTTTGTAAAATTAGTGTAAGCCTTCCCCGCACTGTCTACTCCGTTTTTTCCCAAAAATCTACCGAAATGCTCATCCGTCTTCAATCCCAGGGTGTCGGAAAAATACTGCCCTATTCCCTCGCTGGATACAAAAATGTTGTTACCAGCGGCCACAAAAGCAAGCAACTCCTTTGTATCCAAAGGCGTTGGGTTGAATTCCTTTTGAATAAATACCGCCGTGCTATTGGTAAAATCATTTTCGTGCAGCGTATTGTACCAGGGTTGGCTATTAATACTTACATTTTCGCTGCCGTATAGGTCTTGAAGAGAATGATACAGAACATAGGTTCCGTTAGGTATTTTATCACCCGCCGAAAAGGTAGGCGTCCAGTCAATTTCGCGGGGTTGATAAATACCAATCAACAGCGCCACTAACAGGCTTACCGAAAGCATTGCAATAAGCTTTTTATCCTTCAGCATTATTTGCGTATCATGTTTATAAATCCATTAAAGGCATCTGCGTTCCTGTAAAAAGCATCCTCAGTTACTTCCAGGTCACCATACCACGCCGATTCAAAAGTCAGGGTCAGCGTATAAAAGGGTTTTCGCAATTGCTCCCCTTTCAATTCATAGTAATATTCAAAATTGGTTTTGTTCTTCTCCCAGTTTATCAGCCCCGCTTCACTCAGTTTCTTTAAAGTTTTAAGATAAAACAAGCGGGTAGCCAGTTTAAAGTTTTTACCTGCTTTGGCTTCTTCTATCAGGGTTTCAAAATCCGTTTCCCGGATGTCTTCCGTTTTGCTGGTGTAATGTATTACCTGCCCCGCTTCCTGTCCAAACAGGCCACCAAATCTTAATTTAAAAAACTGCATAACAATAGCTATGGCAGCAAATATTATTAAGCCGTAAACTATAATATCAAACAGGCTAACACTACCAACCTTTGCTGTGTTAAGCCGGTGGATCAATCGGCCCCAGTAGTAACCTAACAACGATAACAGATTTCCCTTTTCAACCGGCGCCTCAGTGTAATTAAACTCCTCGCTGTTCTTGTAGGCCTCAATCTTTTTTGCATTAAACTCTTTAACAGTGCGGTCAGTACTATCTACATAATTAACCAGTGCCGCCGAACAGGGCCGTGCAAATACCATTAAAAAAAGTATAAGAAAAAGCCGGAAAAACTTCATTAAAACTCTCCTTCTTGTTTGCTATAACTAACCTGCTCACGCTCTCCAATTTGCGCTATTTTTTCGCGAAGCCCGTAACTATCATACTTTTCACTCAGGCTGAAATAGTTGAAGCCAATAAAGATGTGTTGCATGGTTAATAAAAAGAAGGAACCGAAAGTGTAGATAGCCCAAAAAGCGCTCATAGCCGGGCCTGTTGGCATCTCGGGTGTTTTTGTGCGGGTAAGGTCATGTACCATTGCCAGTACCATAGCAAAATACACCGGAAATATCAATATCATCATCATGGTATAAACTATCATCAGCGTAACAAATAGTCCTATAAACGTTCGCCACCAGTTGCCATATCCTATTTTATAACACTTAACCAATGCTTGCCATATATTCAGCCGTTCACGAATGCGCACAAACACAATGTTGGATAAAGGGAGCAAAGAGTATATAAGGAATATATAGAAAAGGAACACAAGTATCCCCGAAAAGGTGGACCCCAACGCCCTTGAAGAATAGAACAACAACAAAAAGATAACTACCGTTACAATTACCAGTAAAGTTAAAAGCAAAAGGGTACCTAAAATATTA
>JAQBNQ010000425.1 GCA_028288545.1 Bacteroidota bacterium | reverse complement strand
TTCGAACTATTTTTATTTTTACTGATGACTACATTTATAATTATTACTTGTGCGTTGCTGGTAATTGTTGCAATTATTTTGTTCGTAATTCTAATGTTTAGAATATTTCGCAAAGGCAGTAATATTGTGAAGGAAAAGGAGAGTATAGAATTAGCAAGTCATATATTTGGAATATTTGCTATTGTTATTGGTGCTATTTGGGCCATTTGGATTTTTGGGTTGAAGGATTTACCCGCGATGCAAAAATCTTTGAAGATAGACAGCGACAGTGAAGTGGAATTGGTGGCACCGGACAGGGTGCACGTATTTTATACGACTGTGTTAAAGAATATATGCAAAACGAACATCGATGTAAATAAAGTTGAGGTAAGTTATTGGGTAATACCTAACAGTTTGATCTTTCGGGAAAGGTACTTTGATTTTGCAAAATATTCTGAAGGCCATCCGGCAACTTTTGCCCCTATTCAGAATCAGTCATTGGTAGGGCATTATCCGCCGGATGTTGAATATGAGGATGGGTTTGATTTTTATTTGGATAAGGATACTTCGTCTACAATTTTAATGTTAACCAAGGTCAATTTTAGTGGTAACAACTGGTTTGGCAGAAAATCATCGGAACCTTTTGATGATTATACCTATTCAACAGAAATACTCCGTGAACCGAAGAAAAAGTAGTCATCCTGAGGCGCGGTGCGGGGGCTTGGTTACAGACTTAGGATTGGGGGGAGAATAATTTTGTTAAATCTGCCTTTTACTCTTGACAAACGCCAGCGGAGGGAGTATATTGCTACAGTACCATTGAAATCTCTTTGATTAAGATATAGAAATGGCATCGTTCTTTGAAGTAGTTAAATTGAGTGTAGAAATAGCCGCTGTATCAGGAACCATTTTTTTAACCGAAAATTTAAAAAACATGAAAAAAAACTTGACAGCAATCGTGTGTCATATAGGATTGACATACGTATTAACGATTATGACTAATCTTCTAGCCCCTATTGTATTAAATGTAGTGAGCCCATACGGTGAGTAGCTCACCTACACGGTTTTATAACTCAAAATAATTGCTTAAAGTGTTGCCTGCCCTATGTTTGGGCTCGAAGGGAGCTAAACCCTTCCTCACCTCTTTAAGCCGCCGCAGTTATACTGTGGCGGTTTTTTTGCCTTTCCTTAATGTCTCATCGGGCGGTAAAGCGAATTCCTTTACTTCATCGCTGGCTTTTACCTAGTCGCATGTAGTCACTGCCTCCGGGTTTGGCTTAAGACCACGGAGCGCGGAGAGATTCTAGATCATGTATTTGTATTATTTTCGTCATTGATAGTAGAAAAAGTACGGGCTGGTTTAGGGTTGGAATCCAAACCCTCTTTGGCGAATACCACATATAGCTTCTGGAAGGCTATTTGTCTTACCAGTTTTACCAAAAAGTGCCCGTACTCTTTTACAAACTTAAGCGTTGCAATATTTAAATTGCCTACCAAAATCCGTCTTTGTATTTATAGCGGTTCTTTCCATTCTCTATTACCACTTCTTGACCCGCCAAATACTATCGAAGCGGCGGTGGAAGAAGATGTAAAAACGTGGTCTTTGGTAAATTCTAGTTTGTGATTAATAACACCACTATCAAGCAGGGACTGCCTCATGTTTTTATACGTTTCAGGTATACTTATGTCGAGGTCCTTATTAATGGTGGAACCTTTAAACACTTTAAAGCCCTTGGGCACGGCAATACCAAAAGCTTTGATTGCTTTTTTGTGGTTATATATTTCCAACAATTTAACCTCTGCCGAAATGTTAGACTGACCATTTAACTTAAGCAGCCTTTTTAGAATGTCATTAAATGGCTCATCGATATAGTTACTGTTGCTTACGAGAAATTTATAGACCTCAAGGTCAATGTCAATGGGTTTTGTTGAATTGCTATTCATGTACTAAGATTTTATAGTACAAACAAAGTTCTTTTTTCTTAAAAAAGCAAATTTTGCTTAAAAATATCTTTAAAAAGATTTTCTACCTGTGGGCTCCCCAAGGCATTGGCAATACAAATTTATACTCCTGCCAGCACTCGTAGCACAAAGGTGTATTAAGGGTTGTTGTTTGATCTGGCTTGCTGCACATCAGGCAATATTCCTCGCGAGGGTTTGGGTTGTTATATTTTCTCCATTCGTGATAGCATTTAGTGCACAAAGGATGCGCTAAATTAAATGCGATTGAAGTGGTACACCTGATGCACGAACCGCTTTGCGGCAGTTGATACCGGGCACTGGGCTTAAAACCGGTCTTGCTTTTGGGTTTTGCAGCTTCCACTTTTTTGGAAAGTACTCTAACAGGTAAGCTGGAATACTTTATGGATTCAAATTCTTGCAGCGCTTCGTTGTACATTTCTCTATCCCCCAACTTTGTAATTACAATTCCCATTTCGCGATTGTTTTTTTCCGAATACGCCCACAAATTCATAGAAGTAATGATCGCGGCCTTTTCGTTCATAAAACATTTGGCATGTAAATTTTCTATTTCATATATGGACAGTGTTTCTACCGCTTTGAGTTTATCTAATTCGCCGTTAAGTTTATCCTGTTGCCATTCCTTCAAATTATTTTCTTTTCGATATATTAATGAAATAGGAATTTTGCGGGCTGAAACATCCTGCAAACGTTGTATCCATAAAGTGTGTACATCCAGGTAAGGAGTAATTAAAACAATATGTTCCTTAGCGTTCTTTATTATCTCTTCTATCTGCGCAGCTACCCCTGCGGTGGTAAGGAATTT
>JAQBNQ010000421.1 GCA_028288545.1 Bacteroidota bacterium | reverse complement strand
TGATGTGGATAGAAGTAATAATAGTTATGAACTTAAAAAGTAAGATGCTGCTCAGTTAAAAGAAAATGTCATTTAGATAGAGCCCCGGTAGGGAAGAGCGCCGGGGCAAAAGAGAAATCTTCTCCGCCCTGTAGAGTCGTATGCAAGATTAGGGTCGGGCGTAGAAGATTTCTCCTCACATTCCCCCGCACTGCCTCTACGGTGTTCGTCGAAATGACAATCGGTTTTATTCCCGTCCCATCAGGGTCTCTCATCGAGGACCCTGATGTCCTGTGCCATGTAAGTCCGGAGTTGTGCTCATCTCATCATAAGATAATTACCAATTCTGGGATGCTCTACGAGAGGTCCCAAGAGGACGGAATGTTTATCAATGGCAAAACTTTACGAATAGTTTTATCCAGTTTTTGAAGCATTTTTAATTTCTCATTATTCCCAACTCGATGGCTGCATCTGGCACCTATTAGCCCATCAAAAGAGCGTTTGTAATGCAACAAACTCATAAGTAATTGCAACAAACTCGTATGTGTTTCTTTTTCGTATGGTGTTTATTTGCCGGGTAACATTTCGCTTTTAAGCGATTTATAAAACCAAAATAAAAACCCAAAACCTACCTTTAATGAAAACATCTAAAACCCATTTTACATTTAGCAAAATCCAATACCGGTTACCTCTTTCCAAAAAAAATAATAGAACAAGTATTATTGCAGAGACGGAAAATCGGAGAATTTACAATCCCAGGCTTTCCGCTTTATTCATGGGCCTCGCATTAATCGCTTTGTATGGTTGTGGAAAACCATCTAATACGCCTCCTCCTACTCCCCCTCCGGTAAATACCACAGGCTGCGCCATTGCAAGTGATGTTGACGAGGCGCTTGGAGTCCGCAATTTCGAGTATGATGATAAAGGCCTTCTTACAAAGATGACTGGCCCCAATTACTATTACGGGCCTTTTGTTAGAACCATTACAGCTGCTAAAGCTGTTGATGCTTATCCCAGTGCATCGGTTGATGGTAATGGTAATCATTACTATGGCAATATTAACATTACCTATAATTATAGCGGTGGCAGCGGGAATATTTATGATGGCAATCCCGAATATATGCATGAATTATTTACTGCTACTAACCCGCCTTCTTCATTAAAAACAGACTCGATGTTTCAGTTCAAATATGATGACGCAAAAAAACACCTGACCTCTGTTTTAATATCACGTAACGGTAATACCCCGGATGCCGACGGCTTTATCTTTTTCAGGTATGAACTTAATTTTGCCTATGATGGCAATGACAACGTAACACAGGTAAAAATTGTTAATGATTTCGTAAGGAAGGTCAGCGTTCCTCAATCTGGTGAGAGCCGATTTGATTATAAGCAGACTTCTGATGAATTGCTGACTATAACTTATGATGATAAGCCCTCCCCATATGTAGCCATTTCAAAATATTGGAAATTTATAGGCGCAGATTTTAATGGTTTTGGTGCATATAACCTGGATAAACTTCGTTTTTGGGCAGGCCGCTGCGCAATCTTAAGTAAAAATAATCCGGTCAAAATAACCGGGAAACTGATAACCACCGGTGGCGTAGCGCCTGTGAACATTAATGCAACCCTTACCTATCAATACAACGATAAAAATTTGCCGGTGAGTATGGCAATTAATGGTGCAGGCACAAATGCTTTTACGTACAACTGCAAATAAGTGCCAGGAAAAAGTTGTTGATTTTAGACAACAGCTGATGACAATGCGGATAATCGCTGCTATGTTAAAATGAATTAAAACGCAATCGTTCTTATTTAAGATCAGTTAATAGTTAGTTACATAAGCGTTGGTGTGGTGCGTGCAGCCAACGTTTTATTCCCGTTCCATCAGGGTCTCTCGTAGATTTAAGTTAACCCACAAAAGGAGGCTATCAAGTCGAGAATAGTCCGCATGAGTTGAACCCCTCTGGGGTTCTGGTAAGGGGGAGGGCTGTGTTTCTACAAACATTTATTCCCTCCGGGGGATTTTTACAATTGGGAAAACAAATATTAATTGGGATATACTCAAGGACAGGTGCACCAGAGGTGCAAAAGGTTTGTAGCATATCGCATCAATGATATTTTATTGCCTCAGAGGGGCAACACAACACATCATGCTAATAAAACATGCACTTTTATGAGTTAACTTAAATCTATGAGAGCCCCCAGGGGGACAGGAAGGGGCCATTCCTTTATAACTTCACTCCCCTCAAAAAGTCCTCAATACCCATGCGTTTCTTGCCTTCTAACTGAATGTCTTTTAGCAATACAAAACCATCGTTAGCGGCAAATTTCAAATAGGTTTTATTATCTGTTAAAAAGCCCCCGGGTTGTATAGTTGGTTCTGATAACTGATATTCTGATGCATAAATTTTTAAGTTTTTACCATTAAGCTCGGTATAAGCTGTAGGTACCGGGCTAAGGCCGCGGATTTTGTTATAAATTGACAGGGCAGGCTGTGTCCAGTCAATCAGGCAATCCTCCTTAAAGATTTTTGGCGCGTGTTTTAATTCTGCTCCCTCGGCCAGCTGCGATTGCGCGTGCTCATTGTAACGGCCGCTTTCAACTGCTTTAACTGTTTTTACCAGTAATCCGGCACCTTTGTTCATCAGGCGGTCATGCAGTTCGCCGGCATCTTCATGGCCGGTAAGGGTTATTTTTTCGGTGAACAGGATGTTGCCGGTATCAATATCATGTTTTAAAAAGAAGGTGGTTACGCCGCTTTCCTTTTCGCCATTGATGAGCGCCCAGTTAATAGGTGCGGCGCCGCGGTATTGAGGTAA
>JAQBNQ010000408.1 GCA_028288545.1 Bacteroidota bacterium | reverse complement strand
CATGGGGATATTTACAGAAATAGCATCAAGCCACGGCAAATTTAAAGGGTATGTTAAACCACTTATACAGGACCTTGAACTGGTAGACGAACCGGAAAAATATATTGGCTTTTTAAAGTGGGTGCGTGAGAAATTTATTGAAGGTGCTGCTAAATTATTTGAAAACCCTATGGAGAATCAAATTGGAACAAAGATTCCGTTAGAAGGGAAACTCAGTAATCCTCATGCCAATATATTTTATGCAATTGTTGAAACGTTGAGGAATGCATTTATCGTTGCATTGAAGCCCTCTATTGATTATGAGATCAACATCAATAGCGTAAAAAGTTAAGCCGCTTTACACTCGTTCTCCATAAATTTTACAACCATTTTTTCTTCGGGATTCATTATGATTTCTTTGTTGTCGGTTTCTGTGGATTCCGATTCAGGAAGAAATTTTTGCAGTTTTCCTTCCTGGTAGCTTACTAATAGAGCGGGATGGACGTAATATTTTTTGCAAACCGAGCGGGTATTCCCCAATTTTTTTGCAACCAGGTCTAAGGCTGCTATAATATTTTTTTGCGCTTCGGTATCTGAGTTAACCGGGACAGTTTCAGCTAAAAAGCCCGCAGCGGTTACAGTGCCCCACCATGTACGAAAATCTTTTGCCGTAAAGTCCATTCCTGTGCAGGTTTCGATATACTGGTTGATGCATTCTGAATCAATACTCTTTCGGCTTCCGTCGGTATCATAAAATTGAAATAATTCCTGGCCGGGTATGTCTTTTAGTTTTTTCAACATACGCGAAAGCCGGGCGTGGGTAAGGGCTACTTCCTGGAAGACGCCCTTTTTTCCTTTAAAGGCGATAATCATTTTGTTTCCCGAAATTTTGATGTGCCGGTTGCGAAGACTTGTTAAGCCAAAAGAGCCATACATTTTGGTATAGGCGGAATTGCCTACCCTGATAAAAGTTTTGTCCATAACTGCTATAGCCAGGGCAACTACTTTTTCTTTTGAAAACTCTTTTTGAGACAGATCTTCTTCCACTTTTTTCCGAATGTTTGGTAGGGCTTTGGCAAAGTCGAGCATATGATTATGTTTTCGCTCATTGCGATGAAGCGACCATTTGCTGTGGTACTTGTATTGCTTTCGGCCCAGGGTATCGTGGCCCGTAGCCTGAAGGTGGCCGTTAGGCTTGGGGCATATCCATACATCTTTCCATGCCGGAGGAAGTGCCAGTGATTTGATGCGGGCAATTTCGTCCTTGTCTGTAATTCTTTTTCCTTCTGTATCGAAAAATACAAAGTATCTACCCTTTCGCAATCTGCTATAACCGGGCGAACTATCGGTACTGTAAACTAATTTCATAGATCTGGCTTCCAGCTTTAAACTGGCAACATCTGCGTTTTTCACAGGCTTTACTTTTTAGTTTTTATTTCGCCGGTAGGGCCGGTGTTACCCAAAAGCCCGGTAGGGCCTGTGTTGCCGGTAGGGCCGCCTGGGCCAGTGTAGCCTGTATTACCTGTATAGCCCGATTGACCGGTGTTGCCCGAAATGCCCGTAAAACCCGGATAACCGGGTTGCTGCAAACCGGGTACATTAGGATTAATAGAGCCGGGCATATTTGGATTGACGGGAGTGCCAGGAATTGGTGTGGGCCCCTGGGCGAATATGCTGCAATTTAAACTGAAGAGCAGCAATGTTATTATGATGGTTTTCATTTTATGAGATTTTAGTAAAAAGAAAAACTGAATAATTTATATAGGAACAAATTCGTGCCAGTTTTAGTTTTAGGGTACTTAAAAAGTAATGCCCCGGTTATTAAGCCGGGGCATTACACATCGTTCACAAAATCAATTAACTGCGGTCGGTCTCTTCGTCATGTGTTCTTTCTGACTGACTTCCGCGACCTTTTTCCTGGGAACCCTGACCGGATTTAGAGGTCTTTCCTTCTTCCATAGAAGAATTTGAGCTTCTCTTTTTGCTGTCAGTATTTAATGTTCCTTTCCTGGATTGGGAGCTATCGCTACCATCTCCGCCTTTACGGTGCTTTTTCATGATGCTTGTTTTTGATTAAAAAATCGTCAATGATATGACTCTGACCAGTTCATATCAAAACGGATGCCGCAAAGCAAGCAGATTATATGCGATTGAGAATGAAGTAAAATGGTTTTTTTGATTTTGAATCAGGGAAATTATTTCCCCGCGGGATAGGGAATTAAGTTATCAAAACTTCAGTGATGTCTTAATTTTACTCTGAAAGAATCCGTACCTCGGTTCTGCGGTTCTTTTGCTTCCCTTCGGCGCTGCCATTATCAGCAACCGGTTGGGTATCGCCATAACCTTTGGCCTTTACTCTATCTGCAGTTATGCCCTTTTTTTGCAGGTATTGTTTAACGGCATTAGCACGGTCTTCACTCAGCTTTTGATTAGCATCGGAGGTTCCTACGTTATCGGTGTGTCCTGCAATTTCAATTACAAGGGTCTTTTTAAGACTCATAAACTCAGCCAGTTCGTTCAACTCTTTATTGGATTCAGCCCTTAACGTCGATTTGCCTGAATCGAAGAAAACATTGTCCAGCGTAAAAGTACGTGGCGGACTTGCCGTTATGGTATACTCGTAAGTGTAAGGTCCTGCCGCAGCTGGCATATCCATTACAAGGTCGTTATAGGTAATGGTAAATATCCGGTATTTAACCTTGTACTTTTGTGCCGGTGGTATAAGCATGGAAAACTTCCCTTCGGCGTTGGTGGTTCCACTCCATTCCTTACCATCTTTAAGCGAAGTAAAGTTTATTACCTGCCCGGCTTGTGGTTTGTTTTTATCATCCACTACCAAAACCTTAAGCAGGGCCATGGTGGCGGTTGGTTTAAGTTCCTGTGCCCACAGACTAATGTTTATCAGTAAAGTGGCAAAAAGCAATAGTTTTTTCATCATAAATGGGTTTAAGTGAACCAGTACCTCCATAAAACGCTAAACATACAATAAGTAACAGCCTTTGCTAAATTATGTTTTATGAAATGATAGGAGGGGTATTTTAACAATATCTCCCCTTTACGGTGATTGACTTTGTCGTTTATTAAGTTCTAATTTGTAAAGCAATGATTATAGTTTTTTTTAAATTAGTTTAATAACATTAGGTAAGCAGGTCTATAGCTTTTTTGCCAATTAAAACCCCGATATGGCCACAAAAACACTGGAGCAGATAAAAGGTGAATATTTTAGCCTTTTTGCCGAATCAACTTCCTTGCAGCGCAAGGTGTTTTTTGAAAACAAACTGGTTCGGCCTTTGGAAATAAGCCGGCCTATTAAGAAAGATGGAGTTAGCCATGCCATTGACACTTTTTCGGCTTTTATACCGGCCCATATGCGCAGGGCAAACGAGGTGGCCAATATGTTTTTTGCCATAGCCGATGGTACCCCCGATGTCCACGAAGCACTTGATAAGGTTCGCGAACATTACGAATCCTTAAAAGGAAAAGAAAACCCCGATCTGCTATACCATGCCCTGATGATGTTTATGGTGCACGACGAAAAGGGCAAGCTGATTCCGGTACCTTCTGTTTTTTACAGAGAAGCAGAAAAAATAGCTCCATCAAACCAACACTTGCAAGTGAGGAACCTGATGTTGGCTGGTTTAACCTTACCCACGGAGCAGGAAAAAGAGGACCAACTTGCCTGGTTTAGAGAAGACCCCTTGTTGAATGAGCATCATGGCTATTGGCATGTGGTATATCCCTTTGTTGGCATTAAGGGTCACTTTAAAGAACGACAGGGAGAACTGTTTATGTTTATGCACCGGCAAATGCTGGCCCGTTATGATGCGGAACGCCTGGCAGCAGGGTTACCGAGAGTAATAGCATTAGATGATCTGTCCAAACCTTTGCCGGTTGGTTATAACCCTAGCAATGGTTTTCAGACACATTATGTAGAGAGACCTGCTGGTAAACCGGGTGGTGATTTTTCGCCGGATGTAACGCCGCAAACATTGCTTGGTACCAGGGGGCTTATTCAAAAAGCCGTGAGCAGTGGCAGTTATGTAGAGAACGGCAAAAATGTGCAGTTAAACAACGAAGTAATAGGCTCTTTTATTGAGGCGGAAAATATGAGCCAAAACGACAGGCCTTTGGGTAACTATCATAACCTGGGACATTGTGTATTGGCCGCTGCCGATTATGTGGCCCAGCAGAATTACGGGGTGATGATTGATACCACCGTTGCCATCCGTGATTCGATTTTTTGGAGATGGCACAAGCACATTGATGAGCAGTTGGAAAACTGGGAGAGCCGGCAACCTGTCAGAGATTTTATTGATGCGCCTAAGGCCTTATTGCGCAAAGGCTGGAAGGATAATACCCCTTTTAGTACAGACGTAATTCTTTCGCGCACGGACGACCTAAAGGAACTACTGGCTAAATATCCTGACCTTAATGATGTGGCCGATAAGTTGTTTGGCGGTGATAACTGGAACAAGGATTTTACGAGCGTAAGCGGACAAGCAAGTATAGATGGAGTAAATTATCCTTTTACGACCACCACTCAGCTAAACACCCGTGATATAAAAAGAACTTTAAAGTTGAAAATGGATGATGCCATTAAACCGGTGGATATTACCATGCTGGACCATGATTCGTTCCATTACTTTTTTAGGGTAGAGAACCAATTGCCTTTACCTAAAAAGCTAACTATAAGGGTATTTATTGTACCGGCTGACCAGGTGGAAAGCAGGACCGCTTATATTGAGTTGGACAAGTTTATTGTTGCACTTAACCCGAATGAAAAGAAAGTTATTGCCCGCCAGGATATGGAATCGGCAATTATTCGTAAACCGGTCATCACTCGGGCAGAACTGGATAATTACACCCTGGATTGGGACAAACAGGAAAAACTGGCCAATGCCGCCAGTCCTGCTGATATGGCAACGGCCTATTGTTATTGTGGATGGCCTTATCATTTAATGCTACCTGCAGGTAACGCTACTGGTGCATCCTATTACCTGGCCACCATTATTACCGATGCAGATTTTGATGATCTGCGCCAACAGGGACAGTGCAGTTCGTTTTCGTTCTGCGGTTCGCGGGATAAATATCCCGACAGGCGGGAAATGGGATATCCTTTTGATAAGGCTTTTGCAAATGGTGTTGTTAAAACCTTAACCGCATTGGATACTGTAGCATATCAACCTATAACTAATAAAAAAGATGCAGGTAACGTTTGAGTTGGTACGACCCAATGACGATGATGAGTTGCGCCGTTTACGCAATTGCCTTTATAGCTTTATAGAGGCTAAAGACCTGGTGCCCCATTGGAAGGAATGGGAAAGAAGCAATGATACGGCTCCATCCTATGTTCAAAAGGCCATGGGGGGAGGAGTTTGCCTGTCGGGCCACTACGTAAAGGCAAACGACTTTAGCGAAGCCGGTATGACCTTGTTGAGTAACGATATGGAAGCGCTGCATAAAGAATTAGCAAGTGGTACAAAGCGAAAAAGGAAAATTGCTTTTTCATCGGTAGTGCCTGTATTGAATGCTATTCTATTTGCTTTCTTTCCTAAATGCGCTGTTTGCTGGATGGTTTACGCCAGCTTTTTTAGCAGCATGGGTATTCAGTTGGTGCAATACCACTGGTGGTTTAAACCGCTGCTGGCAATCACGCTTTTTTTAAACCTGGGCTTTTTACTATACCGGGCAAAGCAACGCAATGGTTACGCACCTTTTATATTAGGTGTTGCCGGCTGTTTGCAACTGTTGCTTTTTGCCTATTTCTGGTCAAGCCATTTTCTTCTTATCGCGGGTTTTTTACTTCTTTTAGTTGCTTCCATATATAATAGTTTACCTAAATACTATATCGCCTATATTAAAAACAAGGTGAAAAGTATTACCCACCGGGCGCCACTGCTACAATAAATTATTTTTCTGTAGAAACCCCTTGACAAATGCTTGACGGACAATTACATTACCGCCGATAAAATTCACGTAGTGGTATGTTTTCTGAAAAATAATACAATTCACACTTTGTAAAATGGCGCTGAATCGGCAAAATTTTACACGAATGACAATTATCATGCCATCTGTGTAAAAAAACCGAATCCCTGTCTAAACATTTATTTACAGTGCCCGTACAAATACCCGTTAATAAATAACAGATATTCTAATATATGAACAAGGACTTTTACAGGATTCTCCCCAATGTTTACAGGTTTTTACTTGTTTTTGCGCTTGTTTCTGTGCTTTGGCACAACGAGGTAAATGCAGCTTGTGGTTCAACTTTGGTGAGCGGTAGTTCGCCTCAAACCTCGGTAAATACAGGTGCCGCACTAACCTGGTCGCAAAGTGCGCAGCGGTATGTGCAGGTTACAAGTGTAGTTAACGGAGGGGTCTATACTATCAGTTCCGCGGTTGGTACTGATTACTTTACCATCAGAACCACCGATGCCAACACCGGAACGGTTGTAGCTTCGGGAGTGGGTCCTTTGACATTTACCTCAACGGCAACTACCGTTTATGTAGTGTTAAACACAAACGCCGCCTGTGGTACTGATGCAACAGCGCGTAATGTTACAATGGCTGCAAAGCCGGTTATAACCAGTGTTCCGGCAAGTGCTTGTGCAGGCAGTTTAATTAATATTACCG
>JAQBNQ010000391.1 GCA_028288545.1 Bacteroidota bacterium | reverse complement strand
ATTGATGGGTACGGATGTGTTACAGGTAAGCCGATCTCTCAAGGCGGTGTACACGGCAGAACAGAAGCCACTGGCCGTGGAGTTGTTTATGCGCTGAATGAAATTTGCAGCTACGCCGATGACATGAAGAAACTAGGCCTTACAACAGGACTTCAGGGCAAAAAGGTAATTGTACAGGGCTTAGGAAATGTGGGGTACCATACTGCAAATATTATACGCCAATACGGGGCCATTGTAATTGCTATTGCCGAGAGCGATGGAGCCATTTACAATGAAAATGGATTAGACCCGGTTGAAGTACACAAGTACAAAGAAAAGACTAAGGGTGTTTCAGGTTTTCCGGGCGCTAAAACTTTTAAGAAAAGTTCGGACGCCTTAGAATTGGAATGCGACATTTTGATACCCGCAGCGCTTGAAAAGCAAATTACCGAAGTTAATGCGCCTAAGATCAAAGCCAAAATAATTGCCGAAGCTGCAAACGGACCAGTTACTCCTGCTGCCGAGGTAATTCTTTTAAAGAAAGGGGTAATGATAATTCCGGACATTTACATTAATGCAGGCGGGGTAACGGTATCTTACTTTGAATGGCTTAAAAACCTATCGCACGTAAAGTTTGGGCGTATGGAAAAAAGGTTTGACGAGCAAAACCAACGCAACCTTATAAAACTGGTAGAAGACCTTACCGGCAAAAAAGCATCGGCTACTGCCATTAAACAAGTGATACATGGCGCTGATGAAATTGATCTTGTCAACTCTGGTTTGGAAGACACGATGATCAACTCGTACCAGGATATTCGCAACTTTAAAAACAAACACAAAATTAAAGATCTTCGCACAGCGGCCTTTGCGCTTTCTATCACCAAAATCCGCGACAGCTATTATTCAATGGGAATATTTCCGTAGGCTAAAATCCATCTTTTTAAAAGGCGCAGGAAGCACTCCCTGCGCCTTTTTCATTTCCGGCAATCTTTTCTTTTTATTTAGCTAGTCCTTTTCCTTTATTATTGCATTCGCAAAAAAGAAACATGGAAAGAAACATATACAATGAAGAACACAAGATGTTCGCGCAATCGCTAAGAGATTTTATTGCAAAAGAAGTATTACCCAATAATGCAAAATGGGAAAAAGCACAAATGGTTAGCCGCGAAAGTTGGTTGAAGTTTGGTGAGGCGGGATACCTTTGTATGCAAATAGATGAGCAGTACGGCGGCCTTGGTATAAAGGACTTTCGTTACAATGCTTTGGTTACCGAAGAACTTGCCCGTACCGGCAGCGCCGGCCCCGCAGTTGGATACCCTTTGCACTCTGATATAGTTTCTCCATACATTGACCATTACGGTACTGAAGCCACCAAGAAAAAATGGCTACCTAAAATGATTAGCGGCGAGGCAATTGGTGCCATTGCCATGACAGAACCCGGAGCTGGAAGCGATTTGCAGGCAATAAGAACTACTGCGGTTGACAAGGGAGATTACTACCTGGTAAATGGCTCTAAAACATTTATCACCAATGGATACTTAAGTGACATTGCTGTTGTAGCTGTTAAGACCGATCCGGCTAAAGGAGCCAAGGGAACTTCCCTTTTATTGATGGAAGCTGCGTCTAAAGGTTTTTCGAAGGGAAAGCCGTTTGAAAAAATAGGCTTACACGCACAGGATACCTGCGAATTGTTTTTTGAAAATGTTGAAGTGCCAAAAGAAAACCTGATTGGGAAAGAAGGTGAAGGCTTTAAATACATGATGACCGAATTAAGCCAGGAACGTTTGATGGTTGCCCTTTCGGCTATTGGTGCGGCAGAAGGAGCTTTGCAAAAAACAATTCAATACACCAAAGAAAGAAATGCATTTGGAAAGCAGATAGCTGAATTCCAGAACACAAGATTTAAACTGGCTGAAATGGCTACCGAAGTTGCCATTGGCAGAACCTTTGCTGACCGTTGCCTTGAGCTCCACAGCGATAAAAAACTGGATCAGGCGACTGCCTCCATGGCAAAGTACTGGCTAACCGACCTGCAAAGCAAAGTAGCCGATATTTGCCTGCAATTGCATGGTGGGTATGGCTACATCTGGGAATATGATGTTGCCCGTGCATGGGCCGATGCACGTGTACAGCGGATATACGCAGGTACTAACGAGATCATGAAAGAGTTGATTGCAAGGAATGTGTTGAAATAAGATTCAATAGGATTCAGTAGAATACACGCCCTTTATTAACCGGCTACCACCTTTTCCATAATAAAAGTGAACTCACTAAGAATAATTGCGGTAGCCCCCCAAATAATATGGTCGTTGTACACATACGCAGGAACGCGGACCACCACATCGTTAAAGAGTTTAATTTCCTGTTCCGGATTAATGTTTCGTTTGTCCAGAAAAAAATCAACCGGTATTTCCACTATCGTTTCTACTTCCGCCTGTTGTGGAGTAAAGGCTTCAATCTTTTCAGCAAACCCAACAGCGGGATAAACCATAAAATTGCTGGGTGGTATATACAACTCGGTTAACCTGCCAATAATCTCTATTTGACTACGATGTATCCCTACCTCCTCACATGTTTCGCGTAAAGCCGTTTCAATAAGCGTTTCTTGTCCTTCCCTTTTGCCTCCCGGAAAACTCATTTGCCCACCATGCACTCCATCGTAAGCTTTGCGTTGGGTAAGGACAATATTCAGCGAATCATTTTTTTCATATAAAAGCAAAAGCACTCCACCCTGGCGGGGGCTTTTAGTCAATATTTCCTCCTTGCTTAACCGGGCCCGGTAAGAAGGCGCCATGCGGTATTGGATGTCCTCGCCCGGCAAAGATTGCTTTAATGCTGTTCTTAACTTTTCAATTATCGTTTTATCAAATTTCATCTCCGTTGAAAGTTATCAGTAATTCTGTAAATACGAAAAAACAGAACAGCGATTTACCTTAATTGTTGTTATTAAAAGATGGATAATAATTTTTCGGAGATAAGAATTATCTTTGACCTCCTTTTAAAAGGAATGGACACAAAATTTATTTGAACATGCAATCGCGATTTACGGCTAAAGGTGTAACAAAGGACGACAAGGAAGTTATTCTTGCGTATGAGTTAAAGGAAGAAGAATTTAAAGTAGATCTGTATTTGGTTCCAAGAAAATCCTTGAAAGCCGATACCCTTTTGCAGTTAGAAAAAGGTTGGGTAGACGGTGAAGCCTGCGAATTTCCGGAGGGAACGACGTTCATCAATCCTAACCTGAATGCCGAATCTATACTGCCGGATGACATCCGGTCGGAAGAATCGGGCAAGATCCGTATTAAACAAAACGAATGGGCCTACCAGTTGCTTACAGCAAAGTTATGGGAGTCTTATTTGCATGAACTGGATGAGTTGAAAAAGAAGGCTGCTGCCCTTGCACAGTATGACCGTCAGTTATTTGAAGACTCTAAGTCTTTTTGGGAGCGGGTACTTGAGCATAGAAAAGAACGCGATATCAGCCAGGAGCGTTTGGACAAGATAAAGGATGATGTGAATTCGATTTTTGAAAAGTTGAAGACATTCCGTAAAAGCGAGAGTGCAGAGTTTGAAACAGCTTCGGCCAAAGTACGTGATGAAGTGGTGGCAAAACTGGAAGACCTTAAAAAGCGTTCGGATGCCAAAGCCAATTTTAAGTTATTGCTTGAGGAACTGAAGACCATACAGAACGACAGCAGAAAGAACAGGTTCACCAAGGCAGATGATGTGCAATTGCGTAAACTTTTCGACTCTACATTTCAATATGTAAACGACCAGCGCAATCACTTTTTTAGCGACAAAACCGAAACCAGGGTTAAAGGCCTGAATGAGGTAATAGAGAAGATGGAAGCTTCTCTCAACCGCGATAAAAAGGACCTGGAATACATGGCTAAAAAAACAAGCAGCAAAAACATCAGCTCGCTTGAATTGCAATTGATAAAAGTAAAGAGCAATATGCTGAATGAGACCATTGCTTCTAAAGAAGAGAAGCTAAAGGACATTCGCATGACCCTTGAAAAACTCTTGAAGCAATCAGGCAAAGGCGCTAAACATAACGAGCCGAAGGAAAAGGAAAAAGAAGAGGTGAAGGATGAGAAGGTTGTTACGCCTGATGCAGAAGAAGCTTCCCATCCTGATGAGCCCAATACTTCGCAAAGCGAATAAGACTAAAACACATCCAGGATAAGCATTGCTTTACCGTTAAAAACAAACGATTCTGTCGCTTTTTTATGGTGTAATAAAACTGCGATGGGTGCCTGTGGAGAAAGCAATGTGGTTTTGCGACCGTTCACTACCACGCTTCCCAGCCCTAATGCAATAAAAAACACGAAAGCCTCGCAAACCACAACCGTTCCATTACCAACTTTATCAAAAAGTGTTTCGGCGTTTAAGGAATTAACCGTAACGAGGTCGCGCTTTGCCTCTTCCAGTTGATTGCCGTGCATCTCCTGACTAAGGTGGCCCATTGCCCTGCTGGTTTCATACTTATCACCGGCGCTGCTCTTATCTTCTCCATTGGCAGATTCCCGCGCTTCGCTTATCGCGGCCTCAATGGTTTCAATTCGCCGCTCTAATAGGCTTATACAAGCAGCTTTAAGTTGCTGCTTCCATTCCAGTTTCTGTTCCGGGCTTAAGGGCAAAGAGGTCATATTTTTTTGTACTTAGGCCAAATCTACCAATTACGCCGGCATCAAAAAATCACGGTAGTACTAAAGTGAAGATGATAAGGCTGTTTTGTTGAAAGTAACCCTGAAAATAGTTCCACCGGTTGCAGCATCTTCAATTTTAATTGTACCGCCCATACTCTCTACTATTTTTTTACAAATGGCCAGGCCAATACCCGAGCCGGGAGTGCTATTATGCTTATGTAATCGCCTAAATATCTGAAAAGCTTCTTCCGTTAAATGTTTAGGGATGCCAATTCCATTATCGGCCACCATAATTTCAATTTTATCCTTGCGCTCAATGCAACTTACTTTTATTTCGGGTACAGCACTTTTGTTGTATTTGATTCCGTTTGCAATCAGGTTTTGAAAAAGCTGTAGCATCTGCGTCCTGTCTGCTTGTATAAATGGCAGGGGGCCAATATTTATTACCGCATTTTTTTCCTTTGTCAGTGTTTCAAGATTCAACTTAATTTCTTCCATCACATTGGCCAACTTAATCCTTTCTATCTGCAGATTGGCATCTACCTTTGCAAGCCTAAGCAGGTCCTGTATCAGTTGATCCATACGTTTGGCACCGTCTAATACAAAACCAAAAAATTCCAGCTGCTGCTCATTCATTTGTTCATTTAAACTGCGCTTTAATAACGAAATGTAACTCATGATCATTCGCAGGGGTTCGCGAAGGTCATGAGATGCAACATGAGCAAATTGCTTCAACTCGTTATTGGATATCTCAAGCTTATGTACGTAGTCCTGTATCTCCTCATTCTTTTCGCGGAGAAGTTTCGCTTCTTTCTCTTTTAGCTCAAACTCAAATTCTTTTCTTGCCCGGGTAAGCGCGTTTGTTTTATCCGAATCGAAAAAGAACTTTAAAGTCTCTACGTATCTTTCAAGATAGTTGTAGGCCCCGGCGTGATCGTTTAAACCGGCAAGTGCTTTTGACTTGGCCCGGTATATTTCAGATAGTTCCTTTTTATTATCAAGCGAAACCATCAAGTCTTCTGCCTGGTTAATGTAATCGAGCCCTTGTTGAACCTTGTTGGAATGGATATAAGCGTTA
>JAQBNQ010000498.1 GCA_028288545.1 Bacteroidota bacterium | reverse complement strand
TTTTTGGTAACTATTATTATTGGCGCAAGCAAAACGGGCAATTGATTAAAGGATTATTGGATGTGGCAGAGGAGTGGAAGTTGCTTTAATACAAATTAGCGAATGCGAATGAAAAATAGCAAATGGCGTTACGGCTGCCAATGAATTGCCTTTCATTTGAGAAACAACCTTTAAAAGCCTTATCGGCTTGTTGTAAGTGCGAGCCCATTGAAAGTTTTTTTATTTAACTCTGCCAGTTGGTGTAGAAGTAAATTGTTTTGTTCGGGTGTACATCTGTGCGTGGCGAGCAAAAATTCTAAAGCCTTCTTTTTTAAAGAGGGGTTATCGGAAAAAAAATCAGGGTTTGCAAATATTATTGCTAAGTCGCAAGGTATTTCCTTACTCATTCCCAAAAAGGCGGGCAAGTAGTGTTCTAAGGTTAAACGTATAAACCGAAGTTCTGGATCGCGGGGGTCCCTGGCGATGGAATGATTTAAGATATCCTTTGATTGGTTGACCAGTTTAATTTTTGCAACTATACCGTTGGTTTGTTCTGTGAGCAGCGCCAGGCAAATTCCATAATAGCATTCCTGCGCCGGTGATTTGACCTGAATGACCTGGAGTTTTTTGATGAATGAGTCTAATGCACTTTTTCGCTGGGTTGATTCAAGGAAGCCTTCTCTTAGTTGTTGCCTCTCCAAAGATTGACCCGAAAGAACCCCGCCACGTGTAAAGAAAGAAAGAAGAAAAACCCATTTCATAATATTACTTCTGGTAGTACCTATAGGTCAAAGTGTATGCCGTTTGCCAATTAAGCTGGTGCTCAGGCCTTCGGTTGAAGTATATGGGGAAAATGGAACCCATTAAAGGGTAAAATGAAACAAAAAAGGGCGCAGTATGCCCTGCGCCCTAACCCTAAATCCTATTAAAAAATTTCAGTTTTACCTAGGTTGATTGTTGTGCGCATCTCTGTTCCTGTCCATCCGGTCTTTGTTCAAATCGCGTTTGTCTTTATTGATATCCTGTTGTTTTCTTGCAGCAGCTCTGTCTCTGCCGTGGTTCAGGTCGCGGTTTCTTTGGGCACGGTCACGTTCAAGGTCGCGCTTATCGTGTTTAATATCCTTATTGTCATGTCTTACATCGCCTTGGGCAAACATAAAAGTGGTACCCATTAAACAGGCCACCAGGGTTAAAAAAATTTGCTTTTTCATTGTTATTGTTTTTGGGTTAATGATATAAATAAGACTACGGTTATATGCAGAGGTTTATTATTTGTACATTAACAAGTGTTAAAATTGATATAGTTGTTTCCGACCGATGAACGATGGCCATGGATGCCACATTTTGCATTACCAATAATAATGTGCATCTTCGTTAGGTACTTCGGTACTTAAAAAGGCATTTGTTCTGAGGGTGTTAACTATCCTACCTGTTAATTCGCTCTCACTTCTTCAAGGTGCCTAATGTGTTTTTCAATATTTTTTATTGAGTTTTAATTATTTTAAATCGTTATAGCTATGGATTATAATTCCAGCAGAAGCCATTTAGTGCTTAAAGAATACGGACGCCACGTACAGTTGATAGTGGAAGCCTGTGTTAGAATGAAAGACCGTGATAAGCGGAATGAGTTTGCGAAAGAACTTATAGAGTTGATGGGTCAGTTAAACCCGCACCTGAGGAATGTTGAAGACTTCCGCCATAAGTTATGGGATCACCTTTTTATTATGAGTGATTACAAGCTGGATGTGGATTCTCCGTACCCTATTAAAGGGCGTGAAGAAATTGAAAAGAGACCTAAGCGCTTGCCTTATCCTCAATCGCGAATTAAATACAAGCATTACGGTAAAAATGTTGAAGCCCTGGTAGCCAAGGCTATTACTACTGAAGACATTGATAAGAAAGCCGGTTTTACTCAATGCATTGGTAATTTTATGAAACTGGTTTACCAAAACTGGAGCAAGGAAAATGTAAACGACGAAACCATTAAAAATGACCTTCGCCTTCTTTCGAAAGGAGCATTGGTTGTTTCTGATGACCAGGATATTAACTCGCTTGCCCGCGCTAACCGGATGAAAAAACCGCGCGAAGACAGTAACAATAATAACCGCAAAGGAAGTGGTGGAGGAAAGTTCCGCCATGGCAGCGGCGGTGGAGGCGGTGGGAGCAACAATAATAACCGCAATAAGCACTTTAAGAAGAAAAGGCCACCTATGTAGTAGTATTTAGTATTGAGTAGTTAGTATTTAGATAGTGCTGGATAACCCTTTGACGTCAATTACACTCAAGTAGCTTAATTCTATTATTGCCAACACTTTTCAATCCTTTTACTTTTTATGGATGGGGTAGCCCGGTATCATCTAATTACTAAATACCTGCCCGATGGCAGGCGGGATACCTACTAAATACTAATACTGGACAACCCACACCACACTGTTATTAGCTTCTGCTCCATTTCTTTTATATACCGAAAGCCTTTCCCCTACTTCGACCTTGTATTAATCTAATTACTAAATACTAATTACTAACTACTCTCCCATGGCCAATTCTTTTGAAGTTACCGGTGGAAAAAAACTGAAGGGCGAAATAACTCCTCAAGGCGCAAAAAACGAAGCGCTGCAAATTCTCTGTGCGGTATTGCTTACGCCTGAGAAAATGACCATTGATAATATTCCGGCCATACGCGATGTACTGGCTTTGATTGATATTTTAAGGGACCTTGGCGTTAAAGTTGAAAAGCTGGGTGAAGAGAAATATACTTTCCAGGCAGATACAGTAAACCTTGATTATCTGAAAACAGACCTGTATAAAAAGAAAGGAGCGGCGCTGCGAGGTTCTATTATGATCATGGGGCCGCTGCTTACGAGATTTAAAAAGGCATATATGCCTAAACCCGGTGGCGACAAAATAGGAAGACGCAGATTGGATACTCACTTCTTCGGATTCGAAAAATTGGGGGCGAAATTTAATTACGATAGCAACGAAAGTTTTTTCAGCGCCGAAGCAAGC
>JAQBNQ010000294.1 GCA_028288545.1 Bacteroidota bacterium | reverse complement strand
TGTCGTCGATACTGGATTTAAAAGAAATTTCATCGCCTTCGGCAGGTACCATTTGGCAAAATGCAGGCAGCGTTAAGGAGCAGATAAAAAGTAGTAACAGGGTGCTTTTCATGCTGATAACAAATTTTTTTATAAATTGGTAAGATTTCCAGATGCACTATGCATCACATAATCGCTACTTGATGTTAGCGGTATGTTACAAAAAATAAAATTCAATCCTCCCTTCGAAGGGGTAACATACACAGAACCTCCGTCAACGGTGCTATAAGACCCGGTGGGTCCACTAAACTGGATAGCACATTGATTAGGGGGAAGTGTAAATGGATCTGTGGCCGTAGCAAAATATTGAGCACTGGATGGCTTGGCCTGTAAATAAATGTAAAGTTTATTCGGTCCCGATACCAGCTCCAACTCATAATAGAAATAGGTGGAATTTTCAAACCTTTTAGACAGATTGGAGATAGAAATGGCTTCCAGTTTAAATGAATTTGCACCGATACAATTCGGAGCGGCATCTTCCGTTTTAATGCAGGATGAAAGGTATAGCAAGAAGAAAAAAGGAAATAGTTTTTTTTTCATAGTTTGTAAATTAAAAGGCCAACATCCCGACGCCAATGTATAACTGCATTAGATTATTGTAAAGAACATCCCTGTATGTAACTCTTTTTTCGAGTGAGGCGGTTTTGGAAACAACTGCAAAAGGGAAATTTATTTCTCCTCCAAAATCTATGATAACTCTGTTGGCCACGATAAAGTTCCGGCCAATGCCCAATATTACTCCTCCAAAGTGCGCAGTACCTTTAAACGACTGGAAATAAAATTTGCTATTGGGATATGAATAATTAGTAGTGTTCAAGATGGTTTGATCAGTTGCATATTGATAATAGGCTCCGAACGTTATGTATCTGCCCACCGGCGCAATAAAGCCCTTGCGCTTATAAAATCTCTTGACAATAAAAGAGATTTGATGCTGTTGATATTTGCCCAAATAGTCTGCAGGGTTAATATCTAAATCTCCAACATTGTTATTAAAAGCCAGTTTATTGGGTGGTTGCTTGTAAAACATAAAACCATATCGTATACCCAACGAAACGCTTCTTGACACAACATAGTCGACAGAAAAATTATGGCACAACAAGGGTAAAGTCCCTCTTCTGTATTCAAAAATGGGATGCATAAACCCGAGGTCGTACTTTACCGAAAATTTAAGCCCTTGGTAGCCGGGCACCTGCGCAGCACCACACAAACTTAAAAACATCAATATTCCGAGTAATTTACCTTTCATCCTTTTTTGCTTTTAGTCTTAATCTGGTTGAACACATCATAAATATGAGAATTGAGAATATACCCGCGGGTGCGGTTATTTATTTCGCGGTAAGTAGCCATTTTTACTTCATCGGTTTTCACGTCATATACCATTGCAAAATAGATAGTATACTGTCCTCCATTTACCAAAGCAGGTAACGTAAATGGCCATACCGGTGGAAAGAAGATTGAATACATGATCATCAGACCATTCCACCTATTGCGATCAGTAAGCGAAAAAGTACCGGTCCACATAAAATAATCAGTATTATACTTCTTTGCAATGGCTCTTACTCTTTCGCGCTCCGCATAAGGCATATCTATATATTTTTCATGGCTAAGACGTTCCGTTATATATTCATCCATTATAGCAAGATCATTCAGCTTTTCAGTTTCGTTCGCCTGAAGGTTTTTTGTGTTTAATACTTCAAGGCTTAATTTTGCCTTTTTCGCGTTCGATTTAAGCCGCTCAGTAAAATCAACCTGTCCCGCTTCGCTCTGTATATATTTATATTTTTCCTTTTTGCGGGCATTTATCCTCGAATATATTGGATCGACAACAACAATTTTGTCATATCCTAGCGAGTACGGCCGCTCCGTCGCCCGGTCCATTTGCGAGTTCATTACAAAATCGATGTCAATAGCCTTTGGCTTCTTCACTTCCTTTTCCGCGTCTTCAAAATCTTTTTTAAACCAGTCCTTATTCATGTATTCCACAAAAGCATATTTGCTGAAGTTGTAGCCTGTTTCGTCCTTCTTGGTTTCAACTTCAACCTGTTGCTCTCTTAATTTATCGTATTTTGATTTTCCTTCTTCAACAGGCGCCTTCACAACTTCAGTTGGCTTGGCCTGAACACCGGAATCAACATGTGCAGGTGCCACATATGCACTGCTTCTGAAATCCGAATATTTCATCTCGTGCTGGTGCACCAGCGAGTACATCAGGTTTTTATAAAACTCATTTATCTCCGCATCATTCGGGTAATCGTTTTTAAGTTTGGTTAAGTAAGCAAGGGCCACCACATTCATATCCCCCTTTACCGAATCCAGCCTGAACGTTAAATAGAAAAGCGCCTGCGATTTTCCCTCTACGCTATCCGAATCAAAATGCACCTTTTTAAAATCGGTTTCGTTGCTATACTGCGCTAAACCCGCCAGGCAAAAAGCAACATTCTTTTTAAGGTAAAGGTTGTTCGGATACTTTTTAAGTAACATGTACGATGTATAAATACCCGGTTCGTAAAGGTTGTGCAGGGTATATAAACGGCATAATTCAAAACGGGCTATTTCACGTACGTGTTTAAATTCGGTTTCGCCTATCAGGTAATCTGCTTTGCCACTGTTATCCGCCCCTTTTATACCACTCAGGGTTTTATCGCGTCTCGATTTTATGCTTGGGTGAGTACTTCTGGCGTCATCATCTTCTATATCCTTGGTATCAATTGCCATGGTATGAGCCTTGTAATAATCATCCGGAAACTTTAAAGTCGAATTCTCCAGGAAGGTTTTATCAAACACAACATCATCAAATGGCAGGTAGGCGTATTTCAATACATCGTAAACGCCTATAAGATTAGCGGTGCTATATCTCGATTTAAGAAAAATAATAAGCCCCTTCTCATCAGCTTCTTTTTCCTCTTCTTTAGAAAAAGCAGATTTTGCCAAAAGCTTATGCTCCATGTTAAGTTGGTCATAAGCCCCCTTACCCTTGCTTATCAGGTCCGACTCCAAATATTTTTTGATGGCGTGTTTTTCTTTGTAATGCACTACCTCATGGCTAAGTATAAAAGCCAATTGCGCTTCATTCTCCAATTGAGCCAACAATCCGGTGGTAACCAGCACCACGCCCTGGTTGGTAGAAAAGGCATTAACGGCAGTGGTTTTGTAAACGTAAAACCTTAGCTGTCGGCGAACATCGGGTTCACTTTCCAAAACCTTGTCGGCTACTTTATTCACATAATCGGCCATGGGGTCATTAAACAAAACCTTTCCGCTTAGCAGTACATCGTCAATGCTAAAGCTACTCTCCAGCAAAAACTTCTCCTTTGTTTTGCGGGTGCTGTGTTTATCGCCTTTTACAGTTCTGCGGGCTTCTTCATATTTTGTTGAAGAAAGTGTAACAAAATCCTTAGGTAAGTTCCCTTTAGAGGTAACCGGGGTATAATCCGTTTCAAATTGCGCCGAAAGCCTTGTCGAAAGTGCCAACAGCACAAATAAGAATAGGGTAGAAATACGCATTCAATGGGTGTTTTATGATGAATAACAATAGAATATTCCGGGGGGAATCAAACTACATCGGATAATTAGAGCTTTAACTGCCTAAAAGGAAATTGTTAAAATCGCTCAAATAACAATGTGCAATGTTATCAGATTTTAATTAAACGCCAACTGCAAATTCGTAAATGCCTGAAATACCAGTGCAAATGCGGACTTTGACAGCCTAAGTGTAGCCTAAAACCATACCTGAAACCAGGCCTTTTCAGCGCTCCTTTCAATCTAAAATCGTTTGTTAAAACAACCCATGCTTGTTTTGGCGGATTGCTTTTAAAGGCAATTCCCCGCCGGAGTGTAGCGGTGACCCGGGTAATAAAGGCTTTCGTCAAAACCCCATATCCCAAAAAAGTATTACCAATTATCTTTTGCCATAGCAGTTGCATTTAAATGGCTTCTTTATACATTTGCACCGCTTAATATTTTTATGAGTCCATCACACGAGGGAGATTGTAGAATTCCTTTATTGACCTTCCATTTTTTCAGATTTTCATACGTTTTAATTTGTACATCTAATGGGCAGTAATCCGCGTGGGCACGGGGTGAATCTTTCCACCGCCGGGGTACTTATTACTTTGGGTATCATTTTCGGTGATATCGGAACCTCTCCTATTTATGTGCTCAACGCCATTGTTGGCGGCCACGCTATTTCATTCGACCTGGTTTTGGGTGGGCTTTCCTGCGTCTTCTGGACGCTTGTAACCATCACCACCGTTAAATATGTTTACCTGGCTTTAGATGCAGACAACAGGGGTGAGGGTGGAATTTTTGCCCTTTATGCCCTCGTGCGCAGGTACAAAGTAACCTGGACTCTTTTCCCCGCTATCATCGGTTGTGCCTCATTGATAGCTGACGGTTTTATCACCCCGCCCATTTCAATTTCATCGGCCATTGAAGGCTTAAAGATCCTCAATCCCGAAATACACACCGTACCTATCGTAATAGCTATTATGGCGGGCTTATTTGTTTTCCAGCAGTTTGGAACACGGATTGTTGGCGGCATCTTTGGCCCCGTAATGCTGATATGGTTTAGCATGATTGGTGTATTAGGCTTTAAAGAAATTATTTTATACCCCTCGGTTCTCCATGCATTAAATCCATATTGGGCTATCAATTTGCTGGTAAATTATCATGGTGGCTTCTGGTTGTTGGGAGCAGTTTTTCTTTGTACCACCGGGGGAGAAGCGCTGTATTCGGACCTGGGTCACTGCGGCAAATCCAACATTCGCGTAAGTTGGATATTTGTTATTGCAGCGCTGCTACTCAGCTATTTCGGACAGTCCGCTTATTTACTTAGCCACTTTAACGGCCACGCGTGGCCAGAAGGGAAATCTACTTTCTACTCGCTAATGCCGGAATGGTTTCTGCCTATTGGTATTACAGTAGCATCGCTGGCAACTATTATTGCTTCGCAGGCTTTGATAACCGGCTGCTTTACCCTGGTAAATGAAGCCATGAAGTTGAGGTTATGGCCCAACCTGAAAGTTATTTACCCCACTACCCACCAAGGCCAGATGTATATACCGGGCATTAACTGGTTCCTGTTTTTTGGATGTATTACAGTGGTTCTCCTGTTCCGCGAATCGAGCAAT
>JAQBNQ010000292.1 GCA_028288545.1 Bacteroidota bacterium | reverse complement strand
TGACCAAGGATTTAAAACCTCGGGACATGGTAGATTTACAATCCTTTATTTGGGTGCTTGGCTCAGATGAATACAGCTAAATAGCTGTACTCTCGCTTCGATGAAATATGTTCGTGGTTCTCTAATGGTATACATTTCAACTAATCATTAGGCCGTACTTACAATATATGAGTTATGGGGATTTTTTTCCTGTGCCTGTTTTCCCCGTTTGAGTAAGGCCATCGGCAAGTGTTCTTTGTTCCTAATCGGAAAGGTGGTGAAGTTGCGGAATTCCTCCCAAACCACGAAATTCGTGGATGGACCCGGATTAAAATATGGGCACTTTTGACGCCATTGCAATTGTAGGAGCGCCCAGTTCTCTTAAAACAAATAGCTAATGTCCTTTACTAAACCAACAGACGTTTTCAGTTGTTACATTAACGCCATATGCCAGCTCTGTTGAGATTTACTGACAAAGGAATTTACTGCCCATCCGGCGGTTTTTATATCGACCCCTGGCGTGGGGTTGATAGGGCGGTCATTACCCATGCCCATAGCGACCATGCCCGTTGGGGAAGCAAGCATTACCTGGCACATAAACATTCAGAACCTATACTACGACTTCGGTTAGGCGCCGATATCATTCTGCAAACGCTGGATTATAACCAAACCATTTTTATGAACGGGGTGCAGGTTTCTTTGCACCCTGCGGGGCATATAATTGGCTCTGCCCAGGTGCGGGTTGAATACAAAGGCGAAGTGTGGGTAGTAAGTGGCGATTATAAATTAGAGAACGACCACACCTGCCCTCCTTTTGAACCTGTAACTTGCAATACCTTTATCAGCGAATCAACTTTCGGACTACCGGTTTATCGCTGGAAAACCCAGGGCCAGATTTTTAATGACATTAACCATTGGTGGGCCCACAACAAAGCGCAGAATAAAACAAGCGTGTTATTGGCCTATAGTCTTGGTAAAGCGCAACGGGTATTACACGGCCTCGATAAAAGTATAGGTAGCATCTACGCACATACAGCCACTTATAATGTGCAACAGGCCCTTATTAGTTTCGGTTTGCCTCTGTATGATGTAAAACAATGGACGCCGGCGGTAAGCAAAGGCGACGCATCTATGATAGTTGCGCCCTCATCTGTTCTCAACTCGCCATGGTTAAACAGGTTTGAACCTTATGCCGTTGGTGTATGCAGCGGCTGGATGCGGGTTCGGGGCGCACAAAGAAGACAAAACGCTGACGCCGGTTTTGCGCTGAGCGACCATGCCGATTGGGACGGCCTCCTAACTGCAATTAAAGCCACTGGTGCATCAAAAGTATTTATTACCCACGGCTACCAGTCGGTGTTTTCAAGATATTTAAATGAGGTTGGTATAGAGTCCGAAGAAGTGATTACTGAATATGGAGATGAGGCTAACGAAGATGCGGAGGTACCGGTATGAAACAGTTTGCAACGTTAATTGATGAAGTTTCGGCAAGCACCAAAACCAACGAAAAGGTGAGTGCCATTATTCGCTATTTTAATAATGCCCGGGAGGAAGATAAAATTTGGATGCTGGCCCTCTTTACGGGAAGGCGCCCGCGAAGAACTGTCAGCTCAACCAAACTACACGGATGGTGCGCTGAAATTGCCGGCCTGCCCTTATGGTTATTTGAAGAAAGCTACCAGGCCGTAGGCGACCTGAGCGAAACCATTGCATTGATACTTCCTGAATCGGATAGCCAGAGCGATAAGCCTTTAAGCTACTGGATTAATTACCTGGTAAACCTGGAGGGAAAAAACGAACAGGAAAAGAAAGAAGCCATCTCAAACGCATGGAAAGAGTTAGGTACCCGTGAGCGTTTTGTGTTTAATAAGCTGATGAGCGGTTCGTTCCGTATTGGTGTATCGGCTGCTTTGGTTATAAATGCTTTGGCCAAAAATTACAATACAGATGCGCAGGTAATGAGCCACCGGTTAAGTGGTAACTGGGACCCCGCCAAAATATCTTTTAATGAGTTGATAAGCGGCGACCATGTTGATACAGACGCCAGCAAACCTTACCCGTTTTACCTGGCCTATCCGCTGGATGAGGATATTAAAAATTTAGGCAACCCAAGCGATTGGCAGGCCGAATGGAAATGGGATGGTATACGCGGGCAAATTATAAAACGGAAGGGGGAAGTTTTTGTATGGAGCCGCGGCGAAGAGTTAATGACAGACAAATTTCCAGAATACCAGGTACTGCAAAATTTGTTACCTGATGGCACCGCGCTTGATGGCGAAATAATATGTTTTAGAGAAGGAAAACCACTTCCGTTCAGTGCTTTGCAGACACGCATAGGAAGAAAAAATATCACCAAAAAAATATTGCATGATGCACCGGTTGCATTTTTGATGTATGATATACTAGAGTTGAACAGCGAAGATATCCGCAGCAAAACGCAGGCAGAAAGGCGCAGTGCTTTGGAAGTGCTTTACAGGGATGTTTCACAAAGGTTTGAAATGGAAACCGCTAAGCAGCCAGCTGATTTTACGTTGCAGATATCCCCTCTCATTGCATTTACAGATTGGGATGAACTAGTTGCATTAAGACTACAATCGCGGAACATGATAAGCGAGGGACTGATGCTTAAAAAGAAAAACTCCATTTACCAGGCCGGCAGAAAGCGCGGTGATTGGTGGAAATGGAAGGTAGATCCACTTTCTATTGATTGTGTTTTAGTTGCCGCGCAAAAAGGACATGGCCGCAGGTCGAACCTTTACACTGATTACACTTTTGCCGTGAAGGATGCTGGTAATAATCTGGTTACTTTTACCAAGGCCTATTCGGGGTTAACGGATAAAGAGTTTAATGAAGTAGATGCGTTTATTAAGAAAAATATTCTTGAAAAATTCGGCCCGGTGCGGACCGTAAAACCTGAATTGGTTTTTGAAATAGGATTTGAGGGCATTGCTGCCAGCAACCGGCATAAGTCGGGCGTGGCTGTAAGGTTTCCACGCATGTTGCGTTTTAGAAAGGATAAAACCGTTGATGAGATAAATACATTAGATGATTTAAAGGCGCTGTTAAGGACTTATGGCAATGCCGTTGCTGATACTGAATGAAGAAGAAGCTTTCCATTGGAGAAGAAGTGATATTGCAGTGGTTTGATGCCAATGGCTGGCAGGCTTTTGACTTTCAGCGCCAAACCTGGCAACAACATCTTGGGGGTAAATCCGGCTTATTGAACGCCCCTACCGGTTACGGAAAAACCTTTGCCTTGTTTATGCCGGTCTTAATTGAATGGATAAACCAACATCCAAAAACATGGCAAACCAAAAAACTAAATGGCCTGCAATTAATATGGGTAACGCCTCTTCGGGCATTAGCTAAGGACATACAACGCGCTATGCAGGAAGTTTGCGATGCAATATCACTACCCTGGAATATTGGCTTACGTAGCGGCGATACTTCGGCCACCGAGCGGGCTAAGCAAAAAAATCAAATGCCGGAGGTGATCATTACCACTCCCGAAAGCTTGCACCTGCTTATCGCACAAAAAGACCATGCTAAATATTTTGAGAAAGTACACACCGTAGTAATTGATGAATGGCATGAACTGTTAGGAAGTAAGCGCGGAGTACAGGCCGAGTTGGCTATTGCGCACATTAAAAGTCTTCAACTAAATAATCCAAAAATTGATACCAGGCTTCGGGTATGGGCCATCAGCGCCACCATCGGCAATCTTGACCAGGCCATGGAAGTTGCTTTAGGTAGTAACCATAAGGAAGGCGTTATTATAAGAGCGGATATAACCAAGCGGCTTGAAATAGAATCTATTTTCCCTGATGAGATTGAAAGATTTCCGTGGGCGGGCCATTTAGGTATTAAGCTGGTTGAGAAAGTACTGCCAATCATTGAACAGAGCAAAACTACTTTGCTATTTACCAATACCAGGGGCTTGTCTGAATTGTGGTTTCATACCCTGCTTAACACCCATCCCGAACTGGCCGGCCTTATAGCATTACACCATGGTTCAGTGGATACTGAAATGCGTAATTGGGTGGAGGACGCCTTGCATAAAGGCATATTAAAAGTAGTAGTATGTACTTCCTCGCTTGACCTGGGTGTTGACTTTCGGCCGGTTGACACCGTTATTCAAATCGGTTCGCCAAAAGGAGTTGCCCGCTTTTTGCAACGCGCGGGCCGCAGCGGTCATTCTCCCGGTTCGGTAAGTAAGATTTATTTTCTGCCTACACATTCTTTAGAGTTGGCGGAAGCTGCAGCTCTGAAATATGCAATTCGTAACCAGATACTGGAACAGCGTGAACCGGTTACACATGCTTACGATGTTTTAATACAATACCTCTGCACCCTTGCCGTAGGCGATGGGTTTACTCCGCAAAAGACTTATGATGAGGTTTTGAGCACATTCAGCTACAAAGATATTTCAATAGAAGAATGGAACTGGTTACTCAATTTTATTACCACCGGGGGAAGTTCGCTGGGCAGCTATGATGAATACAAAAAGGTAGAGATTGAAGATGGACTTTACAAAATTAAAGACCGCAAACTGGCTATGCGCCACCGCATGAGCATTGGTACTATTGTAAGCGATGTAATGCTGAAGGTAAAGTTTATAAGCGGAGGTTATATTGGTGTAATTGAAGAAAGATTTATATCGCGTTTGCAACCCGGCGAAGTGTTTTCGTTGGCTGGCAGGCACTTATTATTTGTAAGAATAAAAGACCTCGATGTACTTGTCAGAAAATCAAAGGCCAAAACTTCCATAGTTCCAAGCTGGAATGGCGGACGGATGCCTTTAAGTGCCAACCTGGGGGCGGTATTACGTTTCATTTATGAAACTGCCACCGCACCTGTCGCTAAGCAGGAAGATGAAATTAAAGCGTTGAAACCCATTTTTGATTTGCAGAAAAAGCTATCGCACGTGCCCGGCGAAAATGAAACCTTGCTGGAATATATTATTACTAAAGAAGGACATCACCTGTTTGCATATCCCTTTGAAGGACGCTTAGTGCACGAAGTAATGGCCGCGTTACTTGCGTACAGGCTAAGCAGAATTAAACCGCTTACGTTTTCTATTGCAATGAATGATTATGGCTTTGAATTGCTGTGCGACCAGGAAATACCGATGGACAATACAATCATTCAGGAGCTTTTCAGTACAGATAACCTGATAGATGATATAACTAAGAGTGTCAACGCTACTGAAATGGCCCGCCGTAAATTCCGCGATATTGCTGTTATTGCAGGGTTGATATTTAAAGGATTTCCGGGCGCCAATGTTAAACGCAAACATTTGCAATCTTCCTCTTCGTTATTGTTTACTGTGTTTAATGAGTATGATAGAAATAACCTGTTGCTAAAACAGGCCTATTCCGAAGCATTTAATTACCAGATTGAAGAAGTGCGCCTGCGCCAGGCAATGGACAGGATATATCAGTCTATCATCGTTTTAAAATATCCGCCAAAATTCACTCCCTTCGCATTTCCTATTAAAGTAGATTCGATGCGCGAAAACCTGAGCAGCGAAGAATTATCTGACCGGGTTAAAAAAATGCAGTTGCAGTTAGAGAAAAGTTAAGCGTTAATGCAGATAGTTATTGCCGATAACCATTTTTTATTACTCCCACAAAAAGCTATTTTCTGGAAAGAGCAGGAAGCACTTATTCTTTCTGATCTACACCTCGGCAAAGTTATGCATTTCAGAAAAGCCGGCATTGCACTGCCCCAGGGCGCATTGAATGATGAACTGAATTGTTTAAGCCAGTTGATAGATAAGTACCACCCGCGGCAGATGATTATAGTAGGAGATATGTTCCATAGCGCACATAATGCTGAAGTTTCAATTTTCGATATCTGGCGTTCGCAATTTAAAAGGCCGGACATTTTATTGATCAAAGGCAACCACGATATTATGCCGGCAAGGTTTTATAAAGAAATGGATATTGAGGTAGAAGAAACATTAGTGATTGATGGCTTTGCCTTTTCGCATGAGTGCAGGGATGATATCGGGGAGTTTTGTTTTAGCGGGCATCTGCATCCCGGTGTACGTATAAATGGTGCCGGAAAACAAAGCATTAAACTGCCTTGTTTCCATTTTACATCTACCTCCTGTACCCTTCCTGCATTTGGTAAATTTACGGGGCTGGCTATGGTAAAACCATTACACCAGGATAAGATATTTATTATTCTTGAAAACGAAGTAATACGTTTGCGAACGAAATAAACCCCAAAGCTATCCATTCAACTAATTTGCCATCAAAATTTTCATCCATCCGAAACGACTTTGCATCGGCATTGGATGATAATTGGCTGATGGATAAAATTTGTCCATAAAAAAAACCTATCCATTTTATATGGATAGGTTTGTGGTCCCACCTGAGCTGTCGCATATTTTATGTTTTTGCCAACGGGTAACCACCGCTCCGCGAGCCCTGCAACTCTGTCATCAGACGTCTTGTAAGAGCTCTCGGAGTTTTAAAAGGCCAGTTAGAAATTTCCGCCCCTCTGACCGCACCTGGCTCGAAAATCTCTCCACTGCAAAGAAAACAAATTATTTCAGACAATATATCCGTGAATGTTTGGCTTGCACGGTTATAGCAGTAAGTTTTTAAAAAAGTAAAAGCATGGTAAACATCAACTTTAACTTAAAGAGCACAGAACAGGACGAGAGGCCGATCGTCATGGTTGTTAGGTGGAATAACAGAAGGCTCAACTACGCAGTACTAGACAAGATACATCCAAAGTTTTTTGAAACTGAAAAGGGTAAGAAGTTTTGGCAAAGAGTGAAGTCTACTTTTCCAGGGTTCTCCGAGTTTAACGCAAGACTTGATTATATAGAGGTAACTACCGGTACCGCTTTTAGGAAATTCCTAAACGACAACCACCGTTATCCGGAGCCAAAAGAACTGAAAAAAATACTTGACGTTTTGCTGAGACACGCGCAAGAGGCCCCAAAACCGACGCTTTTTCAGTTCATTGATTCTTTTATAGAAGAAGCAGAAAAAAATAAAATTCACCGCGAGACAGGAAGGAAGATAGCGAAAGGAACGATTCAGGTTTACCGACAAACCTTGAGACGGCTAAAAGAGTTTGAACCCCACTACGGAAAAGCGATAGACTTTGACACCGTCGACCTACATTTTTATGACCGGTGGATAGAGTTCATAGGTTCAGGGCTGCAATTAAGTAACAACACAGTGGGAAAGTATACCAAGACCTTAAAGACTTTTCTGAATGAGGCGACAGAGCGAGGGCTTAATACAAACTTGGCCTTTAAGCATAGGCGGTTTAAGGTAATGCGCGAGGCTGTACACAAGATATACCTTAACGAGCGTGAGCTGGTGGAGATGTACAACCTCGACTTGTCCGAAAACAAAAGATTGGAACGGGTACGTGATTTATTTATAGTTGGTTGCTGGACGGCCCTTCGTTACGGAGATTTGGTTAACATCGGGCCCGAAAACATAACCGGTGATAAGATTTCGATTAAGACCCAAAAGACGGGTGAGGTTGTTGTCCTTCCACTGCACTGGATGGTTAGAAGCATCATGAAGAAGTACAGTGCTTTCCCTAACTCAATGCCTCCTTCTATATGTAATGTAAAATTCAACCAGTATTTGAAGGAGATAGCCTTTCTTTGTCCTTCCTTAGGCGAGAGAGTTTTGTCAAACCTTACACGTGGCGGTGAACTGGTAACTTTGAGCAAGGCGAAATGGGAGTGTGTCACCGTTCACACTGCCCGTCGAAGCTTCGCAACTAATCTGTACCTTGAAGGGATAAGTTCACTGACTATCATGAAGTGCACCGCTCACAAATCAGAGAAGGTCTTCCTATCATATCTAAAAGCATCGGCGGAAGAAAACGCGAACTTGTTGCAAAACCACTGGTCGAAGAAGGAAGCCTTAGCTGCAGCCGGGGTTTCACCCGCAACACAAGAAGTATTACCACAACTAGCTAACAACCTCAACTAAAACAACCTATGCAGTTAGAACAAACCAGCCCCACCTCTAACCGGCTCCGAAAGTTGAAAGTTTATTCCAAACACAGAACGAGTAGCGGGCTCTCCATCGTTGTGCCGGAGATAAGACTTATTGGAAAGTGGTTGCGCGACCTGGGGTTCCGTCAAGGCCAAACTATTAACCTGGCGTTGGAAAAAAACAGGGTAACTATAACTGTTGAGAG
>JAQBNQ010000256.1 GCA_028288545.1 Bacteroidota bacterium | reverse complement strand
TAAACCCAAATAACAAGGTAACGGTAACTACCTATGGTACCACAGGTATGGTGCTTCAAAATTTTGGTCCGCCTACTACTTATATTATTACCACTGATTTTGTAACCCCCACTTCTGAGCAAACCTTTCATGATTCTATTGTCATCGGCAGTAACACACAACACATTATTCAACCACACGATACCACCAACAGCGGCATTTACATATTGGTAGATACCGGAATGCAGGGTCATTATGAAGACACTATTTTCATTAACAGAACTGTAAACGATATAAATCGAATTAACGCACCCAACATTACCGCATGGCCGGTACCTGGTACCAACCAATTATTTATGAGCGGACCAAAAGGTATGGTAAGCTATTCCATATTTGATGTAATGGGCCGTGTTGCTGCTACCGGTGAGATGGATTTTGGAAATGGCTTAGTTCAGAAATTTGACATAGTGGATTTACCTCCGGGCTTCTTTATTATACAAGGTACCGGCAAAGAGGGCAACTGGAATTATGCTTTTGTGAAAGAGTAATTTGAACAAACTCAGGCGGTAACTTTATGGCTCGTTTACAATGCATTTGGAATGCGCTGGTGATCTTTTTTATGTCGCTTCTTTTAATTTATTCATATAAATATTAGATACAGCAAGGATCAGAAAGAAACCCAATGGTTCAATTCCATTTAAAACCGCATCGCCAGAGTTAAAATGAGCCACTGAAGCTGAAAGAAGAACGATGCCGAAACCAGCATAAGCCCATTCCTTCATTCTTACCGGAAATTGAGGAACCAGCAGAACTATCAAGCCCAGTATTTTCAGTATAACGAGTTCTGTTCTGAAATAGTCGGGATATCCAAGGTGCTTCCAGTCAGGGGTATATATTTTGTAGATACTAAATACCATAACAAAGGCAATAACTCCTGTTGTTGCCCAATAAATAATTTTATCCTTTTTCATCCGGTGAGTTTTTCTGAGTGCTCATATATGCTTTGAAAACCAGGGCTAAGCCCGTTGCACCTAAGCCTAGTCGCAGCACACTTAAAATATTAACCTGCATGGCCTTGACGGGAATTACAGCAGCATATAAGGCAATGTTGTTGTAATAAAGTTTGGGATTAATTTGTTTTACAATGCAAAAGGTAATTACCAGTGAGGTTATTTGCAATATAGCTGCCCATCCTAATTGTTTTCTTAGCGCAGCATTTTCTTTTGCCCCTGCAAAATACAAACCCAATAAGATGAAGGTTGCCAACGGAGTTAAAGGAATATAGTAAATGACAGGATTTATTGCGGCATAATAGTCTCTCCAAAAAAGCATCCTTTCCATTGAAGTGTCCAGCATTTTTGGTATTGTTACAAGGCCTTCATAAAGCATTCCGAAAAAACCAAGCGCGATACCGAAAAGAGAAAACAGTAACAACCTGTTGAATAATTTGCCTTTCATGTTGGGGAATATTTGTGATGCAAAATTCCAAACAAGCAAGGTAAAATCATTGTAAAAAATCATTGAGTTGTAAAACTGAAGGAGACTTAAAGAATTCAGTAGGATTTTGCCCGGTAAACAGTTTGAAATCTTTATTGAAGTGCGGCTGATCGAAATATCCAGCATCATAAGCCAGGTCGGTAAGTTTCCGCTTTTGTTGTCCGGTGCTGGTAACAGATTGCATCCGTATAATAGATGAAAACTGCTTTGGCGATGTACCAACCACCCGCCTGAAACGCTTTTCAAATGCATCCTGGCTTATATAAAGACTACCGGACAACTCTTTTATTTTGATGAGGCCTTTGGCCATATGGATTTTTTGAAGAGCAGTGGAAATCAACTCATCCTGTTTGGGTTCATATAATTCCGACAGTAAGAACTGTTCTATCAAATCTATTCTGGCGATATTATTTTTTGCTTCGCTTAATTTCTCTTCGAGAATCAATAGGGTTTGACGGTCACTAAAATTGTCGAGCGAAATGCTTTCTTCAAACAGCATATGAAGTGGGTCCTTAAAAAATGCAGCAGCACCGGCTTCTTTGAATAGCACAAGAATATTTCCTGTATCCCTTGAATAATTATATAAGCGCAGCGACTTTCTTAAACCCGAAATTGAAGAAGAGGGCAAATCAGTTTTCATACTATCGGCAAAGTGGCTCAAGTGGCCCTTATAACTGAAGGCCATCACTAAAGAGGTACCCGGCAATACCCGGTTTACTCCTCCTTCCGGACTTTCAATGATGAGGTAAGTCAAAACGAATGGGCTTAGTAAGGCGGCGGGTTTATGAACTTCAATATTCATCATCTATCTTTTGTACAGGTATTGGAACAAAGATGAGACGGTTGAAGTACCAAAGCCTTACATAATTTTCAAGGAAACAGGTGATTCACCTTTTCCATCCAAATTTAAATGATGAGGAGCCTGGTTGAAGTGCCTGAGAATTTAAAGATTAGTAGCAAACAACAGATCGAGATTACTGCTTTTGATACCGAACAAACCCGAAAGGTGTTCGTTAGTAAGGCTGCCTTTGTACAGATAAACTCCACTGCGGATTCCGGCGTCCTCATATATCAGGTTGGTGATCCCGCTTATTTCGCCACAACGGGTAAGGATGGGCGTAAGAATATTCGAAAACGCATGACTTGCGGTCCGTGATACACGGGATGGTATATTAGGAACACAGTAATGTATTACGTCGAATTTTTTAAAGGTTGGTTGAGCATGAGATGTTATCTCGGAAGTTTCGAAACAACCGCCCTGGTCTATACTTACGTCAATTACAACGCTTCCCGTTTTCATTTTCGACACCATGTCTTCAGTAACAATAACTGGTGTCATGCCCTGTTTGGAGTGGATAGCGCCAATGGCTACATCAGCAGCCTGTAATTCCTCCTCAAGTATAGCAGGTGAAATAGTAGAAGTAAAAACGCGGGTGTTTATCCTTTCCTGTAAACGCATTAGTTTATACACGTTGTTATCAAACACCGATACCGTTGCACCTAAACCTAATGCCGCCCTCGCAGCACAGGTACCGACTACACCCGCACCAAGTATTACCACCTTTGCAGGAGGAACACCACTAATGCCGCCTAACAAAATCCCTTTGCCCTGGTTGGCGTTACTTAAAAATTCTGCAGCTAGTAGCACAACACTATTCCCGGCAATTTCGCTCATGGCACGTACAAAAGGAAACATACCTGCTTCGTCTTTCGTGTATTCGAAAGCTAAAGCGGTAACTTTTTTCTTCATCAACTTTTGTATGTATTCTTTTTTGAGGGTAGGCAAGTGAATAGGCGAAATCAATGTTTGATTCACCTGCATCAATTCAATTTCATCTAACTGTGGAGGAGCAATTTTAATGATAATATCTGCACTGTAAACAGATTCAACGCTATCGGCTATTTCGGCTCCTGCTTCGGAGTAATCATTATCGGTAAAGCGCGAATCGCTACCTGCACCCCGTTCAATTAATATGCGATGACCATTCGCCACCAAAGTTTTTACTGATTCGGGAGTTAAGCCAATCCGGTGCTCCTGGAAACTTCTCTCGCGTGGAATGCCAATAAATAGTTTTGCTTTTTTGTTGGCAACCATTGCTGCACTTTCTAAAGGTTGCAATCCTAACCGGGATACAATCCCTTCAAACCCTTTCTTCCTTTCAGTCATCTGCGGGTGTACTTAATTATCTGCTAAAGATAGTTATTTCACGCATATTATCAACGGGTTTTATCTGCACAATTACACTTTCGCGTGGTAACACGTTTTCTATTAGTTCGGGCCACTCTACAAAGCAATAACTCTGTCCATCGGTATATTCCTCAATGCCTAAGGCCAGGGCTTCCTCCAAATCCTTAACCCGGTAAAGATCCATGTGATATATTTTTTGCGAAGTGCCTTCAATCAAATATTCGTTGACAATGCTGTATGTTGGGCTAGAGAAGTTGTCATGCGAACCCAGCTGCCGGCACAATTCCTTTATCAATGTTGTTTTACCCGAGCCCATAGGTCCATAAAAGGCAAATACCTTCGCATCGCTGTATTGAATAATACTTTTAGCAACAGCGGGTAGCTGCCCGACATTAAGAACTGAAATTTCTAATTCTTTCACACTGCAATAATCCTGAAAATTGGGGAATGAAAAGGTATATCCCGTTTTCTTTTGTTTTTTAATCGGATGTATTACGGGATCACCACTTCTAATTCAAAATTCGATTTACTGTTAAGTTGGACTCATTTGAATTAGAAGTGGTAGAAAAGCGAAAATCCTCCCAACAAGCGCTGGGAGGAATTTTCTATTGGAACCGAGATTGAAGGACGCTTCCGTAACGAAGTGCTTTTAACTGCCACTCCGTATTCCTTTTCTCGCTGCCTTCATCCTTAGACTCGGGCAACGAGCAATGTTTTATTGAATGTAAGCCTGTAACAAGTGCGGGCTGGTGCTGTCTTTTAATTGACGGATACATTTTTCTTTGATCTGTCTTACTCTTTCGCGGGTAAGGTCAAATCTTTCGCCAATCTCCTCAAGGGTCATGGGTGTTTTTCCGTTTAAACCAAAGTAGCTGGTAATAATTTCTGCTTCGCGTTCTGACAGACCGGATAGGGCAGTGTTCAATTGCGACTCAACCGTTTTGTGCATCAGTTGGTCTTCGGCCGAAACATCGTTCTTATCATAAAGCATATCGCTTAAAGTGCCGTCTTCGGTGCTACCTACTTTAAAATCGGTAGAGTATGTTGGCGTATTTACGCGGAAGTACTCGTCAATTTCTTCTTTGGTCATACCCAGCATTTCCATCAGTTCTTCAACATCCGGTTCGCGCTGGTATTCCTGCTCAAATGAGTGAAATGCTTTTGTTATTTTGGTATAAGCGCCGATCTTACTAACCGGTAACCTTATAATTCTTGATTGCTCAACAATAGCCTGCATAATTGCCTGGCGTATCCACCACACGGCATATGATATAAACTTGAATCCTCTTGTTTCGTCAAACTTGTTGGCTGCGCGGATCAAACCAAGATTTCCCTCATTGATAAGATCGCTTAATGGCAATCCCTGGTTTTGATATTGCTTGGCAACGCTTACAACAAACCTAAGGTTCGATTTTACAAGCATTTCAAGTGCATCGGCATCGCCCATGCGTATTTTTCTTGCCAAATCAGCTTCTCCCTCTGCTGTAAGTATCTCGTTTTTAGAGATCTCACTCATGTACTTATCCACCTGACTGTCTCGCTGTGAAATGTTGTGAGTAATTCTTAGTGGCCTCATAGAATGAATTTATTGCGGTTCAAGTTCCTTTACGCCACGTGGGTTAAAAGGTTACAGAAACAGGGTCTAAATACAATCAGGTACGGCCTAAAATGTTAAAAGGCCGACCAGAGTCGACCTTTTAACAAATGCTGCGTTGTATGGTACAAAGAAAGCGGCCTGGCGATAACCAAATCCGCTATTCGCCTAATCAGTTATTTGAGCCTTTGTTGGTCTTCTGCCGCTCTTGCGAAACCCGACCCCGCCGTTGGGTGTTTAAGTTCACCGATAAAAGTAAGCGAGGCGAACCTGCCTGCCGGCAGGCAGGCGGCACCAACAACAGGATTTGGCATAACTGCCAAATACAATCCTCCCTCGCCACCCGCCGTGGCTGGTTTGCACTCTCCCGCCCTATGCTGAGGAAACACCCCAAAGGAAGACCATGAGCCCTTTACTCCTTTACCAACTTACCCACCCCCACATGCCCTAAGGCATCGCTTACCTTTACAAAATACAAACCAGCGGGTAGGTTTGAAATTGGAATTTGGGTTGTTGGGTTTGTGATTTTAAATGTCATTATCTCCTGGCCTGTTATATCTACAAATTGGGCGGTGTAGGAATTTTCTAATCCATCCAATTGTATGGTGCAATAGTCATTGGCGGGGTTGGGGTAAATATTCAAAAGTTTGATTTTAACTTTCTGTTCAATTAATGCGGTTACTAAAGCGCAACTTTGGAGAGAAAATGAAGGATAAACAGTGCCGGAACTATCGCCAAAACAAATCAACTCCTGATCTCCGGCACCCATCCTTGAATAGTTGAAAAAAGGGCACAGGAGACCGGCACTGCTGCCGATTCCTTCAATCCAGGAATTAGCGTTGAACCACCGATTTTGTGAGGTATCAAATACCTCAAAATTATAACGCCTGTATACCCCATTTGAAAAAAAGGTGTCAATAGATAAAACCCTTGCGACACTAATAAATGCTGGAGCATTAATAAATGTGGTAGCTAAAAACGAGTCACCAACGGCTAAATTGAAGTCGTAAAGAATCTCTTCAGTTGAGGACGGGAAAAACAGATAGTATACTTTTTTCATTGAATCCTCACGAATATACCCGGCATTTGAAAGCCCAAAGGATATAAAACTTTGAGCATGTTGGCCGTTGCAATTCCCGTAATATTGGTTCCCTTCGCGCATTAGCGAATGATAAACAAGCCCGTAAATTACCGTATCTCCGTTTAAAAAAAAATGATTGTTATCAATAGTGGCATTGCCACCCATCGGGTCCTCGCAAAAATAGTATCTATCCGTCCAACTTGCATTTCTTTCCGGAAATGGGCGATAAAATTGCGAAAAAGCCTTAGCCCCCAGCAAAAATGTCATTATAAAAATAAAAGAAGTCTTCATAGTATAAAAAAATATTCAACTAAATTATTTCTGAATCACCAGTTCTCCCTCCTCAACAGTAAACAATCCATTTGTTATTTTGTAAAAATAAACTCCATTTGCCAAGTGGTAAAGATTGATAAGATTAGAATGAAAAAATATAGGTTGGCTAAGTAGTTTCTTACCTAGGGCATCATATACGTCAATACAAGTGGCCGCTGGCAGTTGTGCCATGGCATTAACATTGAATATTCCATTAGAAGGATTAGGAAATATCTGTACAGGTCGAAATTGCATACTGCTTGTAGGCGAGGGTTTATCATCTATGCCTGAAATTCCGCAATCCCCGTTATCCATGCAGCCATTTGAATTTACGCGCAAAATCCAGCCTACTTGTGGGACATAAAGTGGTCCGTTGCTTGTAGTACTTACCCAAGAACCAACCGCTACTATATCTCCATTCTGCATTAAGTCTACGTCGTATAAATAATTCCATGCATAGTCTGGGCTAATAGCCGTAGATACGCGATATCTGCGATACCAAATTGGGCTACCCGAAGAATCTACTTTCGCTAAAATACCAGCAAAACTTTGTGTGTCAATTATTACATC
>JAQBNQ010000246.1 GCA_028288545.1 Bacteroidota bacterium | reverse complement strand
AGGGGTGACTAATTTAAATGTTTAAACATGTATTTTTGTTGAAACATTTGAAAATTATGTCAATCATAGATAAATTAAAATGGCGGTCTGCTGTTAAAAAATTCGAAATAAGTAAAAAATTAAGCGTTGCGCAACTTGATGACCTGCTTTCCGCGATACAGCTAGCTCCTTCATCATTAGGACTTCAAACGTATAAAATTATTGTTGTTGCCGATGCAGCAACGCGACAAAAGTTACGCGCAGCCGGTTATAACCAGCCACAGATAACAGACGCTTCTCACCTGATTGTTTTTGCTTCTGAAACAAATATCGATAGCGCGTATGGTAAAAACTACGTGGATCTAGTAGCCAAAACCCGCGGCGTTGAACGTGAAACCCTTGCCGGATTTGAGCAAATGGTATTGGGCTCGATCAATAGTCAAACTGATGAGCAAAAGATCGCCGCATCGCACAAACAGGCTTATATCGCTTTAGGCGTGCTGTTAACGGCTGCAGCCGAGTTTGGTATCGACGCCGGCCCTATGGAAGGATTTGATGCAGCAAAATTCGATGAAATATTAGGCTTGAAGGAAAAAGGCCTGACAACATCTGTAATAGCCGCTGTCGGGTTCCGGGCCGACGATGATGTGTACAGCAAAATGATAAAAGTGCGCAGGCCAAAAAATGAATTGTTTATACATATTTAAAGTCGATAACCAAATCGTCATCAAATGCCAATCGTGTTTTAGAAGGGCGTCAATATATCCCAGCATCAACTATGTTTCCTTGCAAATGCCAGGATTTTCTCTTTAGTGTCCTTATTAATATCGGGACTGCCGTTAAATGCCCTTGAAATGGCCGGGGCCGGAATTTTTAATTCCTTAGCCGGTTTCTTAATATTAATAGTATCCCATTTGTCAGGTTAATCGATTGAAATACTGCGTAAAAACTAATAAAGCAGGTTTTCAGGCTGAAAATCTGTTTTTAATAGTATGTTAATATAATTTATATAACATAAAATATATGTAATAAAAGTTTATATTTTTTAGTAAATCATAAGTGGCATGTGCTTTGTATGGTTTTTACTATATTATAAAGATGCGATAATGTCAAAGAAAATATTAATTGTAGAGGACAATGAGTTAATGATCGATGTGATGACCTACATATTAATTAACAGCGGCTATGAGGTAATTTCATTGCCAAACGGCGACAATGTATTTAATTATATAAAAGCCAATCATCCTGACCTGATCATCCTGGACGCAATTTTGCCGGGTATGGACGGAAGGGAAATTTGCCAGCTATTAAAAATGAACAAGGCAACGCGTAACTTGCCTGTCATTATTTGTTCGGGAGATGATACTATAGGCGAATCGTTAAAACAGCAAGGCGCGCCCGACGATATATTACATAAGCCGTTTGATATCACCAGCCTGATTGAAATGGTCGATCATCAGTTGGCAGCTTGATTTAGTCTTAAGTCCGGAGTCCTAAGTCGAAAGTCTCAAATAACCGATAAGCCTTTCTGACTCGGGACTCGAGACTCAGGACTTCCCTCTAATTACTATACAGCTGCAATAAGGAATATTAAATTCAAATATTTCATGGGCAAGGAATATTGTCAGGAAATTTTATTGGTTATTTCGGAGCTAAAGATAGCGATTAAGAACGCGGTTGAGCTGCTATGCCCTCCAACGGAAGGATTTTTCATCAATGGCACGCATGGTACAAAGTATCCCGTTTAAATGATCGTACTCATGCTGTAAAAGCTCGGCAAGCGCGTTCTCCATTTTCCATTCCCGCGGCTCCCAATTTTGGTCGAGATATTTTATGGTTAATGATTGATGTCGTTTCACCTTTACAAGCAAATGCGGAAAGCTCATGCAGTCGTCCCATAGTTCAAACATTTCATCGCTCAGGCCGGTTAGTTCCGGGTTAATAAAAACAACCGGCTTGTCAATATTCATGTAGATCAGCCGTTTCATAATGCCCAGTTGCGGGGCCGCAGTAGCCCGCCCAAAGCCATATTTGGCCCTGATCTCTTTCATTACACTATCTAAATCAGCAACCCAACCGGCAACTAAAGGAAGCTCCGTTTTTAAAACAGGCCGGCACACTTCGTAAAGCCGCGGGTCGCCTAATAAAAGAAGATCGGTAATTGTTTTCATTTGATGATAGCTGTCTGTGCAATATTATGAAAAATGAAAATAAATTGTAACCTAGTCAGTGAATCATTGGTATCTTTTGATATTGTTATCTTATTAGCTAACTTTGTGTTGTGTCAAATGACTTTAAACGAAATATCGTTTACTATAAACGGTATTATCTTGATTTCTTTAACGCGCTTCCGGCACCAGTGCAATTAAAATTCAACTATGCGTTAGGGATCATCGCAGTAATGGAACATGTGCCAGCCAAATTTTTTAAGTACATAGAGGAAGGTATTTATGAAGTTAGGGCAGAGGCCGGTAGTAATATCTATCGGGTTTTTGTTTTTTTGATGATGGGCGACTCATAGTTTTAATCAATGGCTTTCAGAAGAAAACTCAAAAAACACCAAAGAATGAAATCGTAGCTGCTAAAAAAATAAAAGAGGAATATTTCAATGAAAAATCAAACAAACGGTAATTTAACTTCCTTTGAGGCCCATCTTGATGAGCAGTATGGAAAAAGGGGCACTGAAACCAGGGAAAATTACGAGCAGGGTTTTGAGGCGTTTAAATTAGGGGTTTTTATCCAGGAATTGCGTGAACAGCAAAATATGACCCAGGAGCAACTTGCCGCCAAATGCGGCACAACGAAATCGTATATTTCAAGAATTGAAAATAACGCAAGCGATATACGGCTGTCGACACTTATGCGTATTGTGCGGGAAGGATTGGGCGGGCATCTGAATTTATCAGTAGCATATTGATTCCCCGGTCATTGTGAAAAAATTCACTTTTAATATGGAATAATTTCGCTATCTTGGCTGGTAATAAAATTTAACGTCTATGGCATTGCATCCGGATATTGGTTTGGGAAAGAAAACCTCGCTTAAATCGAAGTTTAAAACGCTTGCTATTGAAAATGATGTTCAATTATTTACACAAGCGCGGGCCGGTTTATCGCCGGCGATATTTTACCAGTTTGCTAAAACCATTAAAATGCCCGATAAATCGCTTGCCCAATTGCTGCATCTTTCACCAAGAACTATCAGTAATTACCTCGAAAAGCATAAATCCCTCGACCCTGTGCAGAGCGAACATTTATTAAAACTGATCACTTTATATGATAAGGGCGAAGAGTTATTCGGCAATATTGATGAATTTAACTACTGGCTTAACAAGCCTTTCTGGAATTCAACGGAGAAACCGCTCGACTGGCTTATTACGCCGGGGGGGGGTGACCTTGTAATGCTGGAAATGGATCGTTTAGCTTATGGCTATCCCGCGTAGACATGCTTGTTTATCGCATTGCACATAAAAAATATTCCGGTCATTTATTTGCTCCCGGTTTTGCCGGAAGATGGAACGGGGCCGGCAAAAAAGTACTCTACTGTTCTGAATCCATTCCGCTTGCCTTCCTCGAAAGTATGATACGACGGCAGGGGGTTGGATTTAACCACGACTTCAACATTATTATTATCGAAATACCAGATGACCTGGTGATAGATACGGTAGAATTATCTGATTTAAAAGGCGAATGGCGCAGCATATACGATTATACCATCTGCCAGCGAATTGGCAATGCATGGTTTGACGAATTTAAGTCGCCGGTGCTAAAAGTGCCATCCGCCATTGTAGTTCAAAGCTATAATTATGTAATTCATACCCAGCACAGAGATTATAACCGGATCAGTGTAGCCGGCGTTACGGAACTGGTACCCGATGCCAGAATCGACGAATTGCTAAGGAAGTATAACAAATAAAAAAGGGAACAAGTAAACCTCGTTCCCTTTTCATTTATAAAAGCAATCAAAATTATTTCATGCTATCATGTATCTTGTTGATCGCATCCAGGTTCATTTTTACAGTTGGTGCTGTTTTAGCGGCAAAAGCTTTCAAATCGGCGTCTTTACAGCTTTTTGCTGCATCCTGCATCAGGTCGAGCGTTTTTTTATGTCCGTCTATCATAGCGTCAACGTAGGCTTTATCAAAATCCTTACCTGTTTTTTGGCTCAGATCAGCTATCTTTTTTTGATGATCGCTATCAACCGAATCGGGCAATGTGATGTTTTTCGCTTTTGCGATAGCTTTTAACTCGTCATTGGCTTTGCCATGATCGGTAACCATCATGTTAGCAAAATCTTTGATTTGCGCATTGGCAGTTTTTTGCAGGGCCAGCTTCCCTAAAGCAACCTCGGCCATTCCGCCGTTTGCGGCAGTTGTAGCAAATTTAGCGTCATCTTTGTCTACAGCAATGCCGCCTGTGGCTGCGGCGTTGGTTGTAGTGTCCTTGGTTTTGTTTACACTGTCAGCACTTTCTTTTGCATCTTTTGGAGCGCTGTTACAACCCTGCATTGCATACGCAGAAAGGGCGATCATCACCAGATAAGTTAATTTTTTCATTGTTTTATAATTTGGTTTGTTGGGTAACAAACCAGATGCCGTTAAGTTTTATTTATTGCGATAGTTAAGGGCGGCAGGTACTCTAATACTTTGTGGTGATAAAACTGCTGTCAACTCAACTCTTTCATCAGCTTATCAAAGGCATCTTTTAATTGTGCCAGGTCATTTTCCAATTTAGCTACCCTGGCTTCAATACCCGGATGTCTTTCCGGGAGGTCATCCATGAAGTCGTCTTCACTTATTTCCGGTGTGCCGGCTAATAAATGGGCATATCTCACTTCCTTCTGTCCGGGCCGCCTCGGTAATTGCATCAAAAACGGCATTTCGGGCGAACTCAACTTTTCTAAGACATCTTGTACGTCTTCAATCGACTCAAATTCGTGCAGCCTGCCGGAATTTGTGTTTAACTCGCCCGGTGTTTGTGGGCCCCTTAGTATTAACAGGCAAATTATGGCCATCTCGGCCGGTATTACCGGGAATACGATAGCAAAGTTATGCTTGTACTTAACACTGCGTATGGAGCCGCCCGTGGCTGTGGAAACCAGGCCACGTTTCTTAAGCGAATTTAACGCGAGTACAACCGTATCTTCATCGAACTGAACCACAGGTTTGCGCGATGTTTTTTGATTGCAGGCCGCGGTAAGGCCGTTA
>JAQBNQ010000217.1 GCA_028288545.1 Bacteroidota bacterium | reverse complement strand
TCACTAACGGCCTTAACCCCTTCTATCTGCAAGGCAGGTTTTGGTTCATATTTTTCAAACTCATCCAACACAAAAAAGTTGGCGCGGCCCATGGCAGAATCGTTAAGCAGGTTAACGGCCATAATTGCTTCCTGTAAATTTTGCACCACGTAGTAATTAAGGTATGGCTCCAAATAGTTTTCAATGGCAACGCGAAATTCTTCGGCGCAGTAAATGACATCTGAAAGCAGAGGAGCTTCCTTACTCCACTTTGCATTCTTCTTTAAGAATTTAATAGACTCAGGAAAGCCTTCAAGATTTTCGACAAGGCTTTTGGTTAGTTCGTATTCGTTCTTCTTCGCGTCCAGGGTTCTTGTTTCCTGGGTTAACTCCTGGCGGGTTTTTTCGATGGAGGATTCCAGTTCGGAGATTTCCTTTTTCTTGTTCTCTTCTTCGTTAATCAACGAGGTGAGTTTTACTTCTACAGCTTCTTTGTCTGATTTTAACTGCTCAAAATCCTTTTGCAGTTGCTCCAGTTCCATGCGCTTTTTCTGAACATCTTCTTCGCTCTGCGATAAATCGCGCTGCAAGCTTTCGTTGCTGCTGCGGTTTACGGCCAGTTTCTTTTCCAGTTCAAATATTTGTCTCTCCTTTTCGGTGAAGAGTTTCTGATCGCTGCTTAAGGCATCTTTTAAATTGCCGTGCTGGGAACGAATACCGTTCAATTCAGTTTCAAGTACCGATAATTCATTTTTGCGGGCATCCAGGATTTTTTCCTCGCTTTCCTTATCAATGCTTAGCTTTTCTATTGAAAGCCTCAACTTTTCAACCTGGTCGCTTGCTTCAACTATTTGTTTATTGGCAGTATCCTTTTTATCCAGCGCATATTTGATCTGAGAGCTAAGCAGGTTACGCTCATTCTCCTTTTCACCAACACCGGCAACAAGGGTATTCAGTTTCTTCTGCACTTCAAACAGGGCCTTCTCCTTATCAACGTTGTCCAGCTTTTCTTTTTCCAGACCCGCCTCAGCTTGTTTAATTAAGGTATCCAGCTCCAGTTTTTGGTCTTCGTGTTTTTGCTTTTGTTCTTCCAGGGTCTTATACGTTTCCTTGTATGATTGCAGGTTGTACTTGGCAAGCAAGAGGCTTAGGTCCTTATACTCATTTTTTAATTCGTAATAGCGTTTGGTCTTTTTTGCCTGGGATTCCAGCGTTTTTAGTTGGCCTTCAATTTCGAACAATAAATCTTTCACACGCTCTAAATCTGCATCAGTTCCCTTCAACTTATCTATAGTCTCCTTTTTACGTTTCTTGTATTTGGAAACACCGGCGGCCTGTTCAAACAATTTTCTGCGGGAGCCTTCGCGGTCATTTAGAATTTCATCTACCATACCCAACTCAATGATAGAGTACGAGTCACTTCCCACACCGGTATCCATAAATAGTGTATTGATATCCTTTAAGCGGCAGGTAACGCCGTTCAATAGATATTCGCTTTCGCCATCGCGGTATAAACGACGGGTAATGGTAATGGTTTTGTAATCAGTAGAAACCAGGTTTTTGGTATTCTCAAAGGTGAGCGATACTTCGGCCATACCGGATGGTTTGCGGCTTTTGGTGCCGTTAAATATCAGGTTCTCCATTTTTTCCAACCGGAGCATGGATGTTTTCTGTTCGCCCAATACCCAACGGATTGAATCCACTACGTTTGACTTACCACATCCGTTAGGACCTACAACCCCGGTAATTTTATTGTTGAAATGTATGGTGGTTTTTTCGGCAAAGCTTTTAAAACCTTTGATCTCAAGTGTTGTCAGTTGCATAAATCTTCTTCGTTAGTCGTACTGCTGCCATAAATACTGGCTTTACAGGGGGAACGAAAATATAAAAACGGATGGGGTGGAAAACTGAAACAAGCCAACAGCTATCCACATGTTTTCCACAGAATTCGGTTTCCTTAAATCGTCTAAAGGGGAGGTTCTGATGACTTTTGACGGGAAAACAAGAAGATTGCCATCTCCGGAGTCCTTTTAGGCAAGGATTCACTGAAGTTGAGTGTGTTTTTACCTTGTTAACAGCAATGTTGTAATTTATGTATACTTTTTACGCGGTAAGTAAGGTTCGTTTTTGTCCTTTTATGGCAGGTTGGATTACCCGTGTTTTGGGTTTTAATAATTAACCACTAAAACCAGGACTATGAAACTGAGATTTATACTTACGCTTTTTATTGCGGCTTTCTTTCTAAATACCCACGCACAATGGATCCAATTGGGCACAGGTACTGATCCGCTTGGTACCAATGGCTCGTATTATATTGAGGCCATGTGTACCGACCCATCGGGTAACCTATATGCGGCGGGGCATTTTAAGGATGGAAATGGGTACGAGTTTGTTTCGAAATGGAATGGCACTACATGGACAGAACTTGGTACAGGTACTAATGCTTTGAACGCTAATGACTATATCTGGACCATCTGCAGCGACCCTGCGGGCAATATATATGCCGGAGGAAGTTTTACAGACAGCGCAGGCCTTTTCGCTTATGTAGCTAAGTGGGATGGCACCCATTGGGTTAACCTTGGCAGCGGACAGAATACCGGGGCCACTTATGTGCAAAGCATAAAAAGTATATGTTCGGACGCCAGCGGTAATATATACGCTGCTGGGGAAATGACTGATAATACAGCCGCCGCTTATGTTGTTACAGAATTTAACGGCACTACATGGACCCAACTTGGCACCAGTAGCCTTCATGCAAACAGCACTATAGAGGTGATAAAGCTGGACGGCACCAATCTATATGCAGCAGGCGATTTTACAGATGGTGCTAACGCTGGCGTGGGCAGCCAATATGTAGCTATGTGGAATGGCACTACATGGGCGCGGGTAGGAACCGGCTCGGCAGCACTTACTGCTAACGGTAACATTCTTGCTATGTGTGTAACACCATCGCATGACGTTTACAGTGGAGGGTCTTTCACCAATGGAGCAAGCAACGAATATGTTGCCAAATGGGATGGTAATTCATGGACGTCGGCAGGCGGTTTAAACGGTATTAATTACCACGAATCAGTTGGTAGCATTTACGCTTTGTGTGCTGATACGGCAGGCAATGTATATGCCGGTGGCGGTTTTATAGACGATAACTTTAAAGAATATGTTGCCAGATGGAACGGCAGTAGCTGGAGTGAACTGGGTAACCTTGCCGCCGATAATTTTATCAATTCAATAGTTATTTATGGTAGCAACGTATATGCAGGTGGCGAGTTTGAAAATGCTTCGTCTTTTCCTTATGTAGCGGAATACATCAACGGTGCAAGCGGTGTTGCCAATATAAAGACAACATCGTTCAGGGTTTATCCTAATCCTTCGCATAATCAATGCAATATTGCTTTCGAAACTGCAACAACGGCAACCGTTACGCTTAGTGATATTACAGGAAAATCATTGCAAGTGGTTCAAGCCGAAAATGCCAGTAACACAACTATTGACCTGGTTAATTATGCTGCGGGTGTTTACATCATCCGTATGGAAAGCGCTAACCAACAGCCGCAGGTAATAAAGGTGGTAAAGGAGTAAGCTAAACCCATAACCCATTATAATGCAACCCTGCTTCGAATACGAGGCGGGGTTGTTTTTTTGTGGTTCTTCCTCAAAATCTGGCCTAAAACGATTCGTTAACAAGCTTAGTATGTTTTATGTACTAAATTTTAGGAAAAGTTTTTTCGAGCAACCAATGTCAAAAGGGGCAAGTCTACTATCTGATTGTTCACCAAAAAGGCTGATTTGAGGCACATTGACTATTTTTAAACCAAAATTTGAAAGAATGACAACTGCAACAACCTTATCCAGGGCCGAATATTTGATGGAACTGGAAGAACAGCATGGAGCACATAATTATCACCCGCTACCGGTAGTACTGGAAAGGGGTAGAGGTGTTTACCTGTGGGATGTTGATGGTAAGCGGTATTACGACTTTCTTTCGGCGTATTCTGCTGTAAATCAGGGGCATTGCCATCAGCTTATTGTAGATGTTTTGAAGAAGCAGGCTGAAAAATTAACGCTTACGTCAAGGGCTTTTCATAACAATGTGTTAGGTGAGTATGAAAAGTACATTACCGAATATTTTGGTTATGACAAGGTTTTGCCAATGAATACGGGTGTTGAAGCAGTTGAAACGGCTATTAAACTTGCGCGGAGATGGGCTTACGAAGTAAAAGGCATAAAAGACAACAAGGCTAAGATCATTGTGCCGGAGGGGAATTTTCACGGAAGAACCATTTTGGCTATTTCAGCTTCTACGGATCCATCCAGTTTTGCGGGGTTTGGTCCATTGGTGCCTAATTTTGTGGTTGTTCCTTATAATGATTTGACAGCCCTTTCCAAGGCTTTAGAAGATAAAGATGTTGCCGGATTTTTGGTTGAACCTATACAAGGAGAGGCAGGTGTAAATGTGCCGGATGAGAATTACCTGGCTAAAGCGAAGTTTTTATGTGAGAAAGCGAACGTGCTTTTTATTGCAGACGAAATACAAACGGGTCTGGGCCGCACCGGTAAATTACTGGCCTGCGACTGGGAAGAAGTGCGCCCGGATATTTTGATATTAGGCAAGGCGTTAAGCGGAGGAACCTTGCCAGCCAGCGCGGTGTTATGCGATAACGAAATAATGATGACTATTAAACCGGGTGAACATGGCAGTACTTACGGTGGAAACCCCTTGGCTTGCAAAGTGGCGATGGCAGCCCTACAAGTAATTAAGGATGAAAACCTGGTTTACAATGCTTTTTACCTGGGTAAGTATTTTAGAAATGAATTGGCAAGGTTGAAGCACCCAATGATAAAAGAGATTAGAGGCAAGGGCTTATTGAACGCCATTGTACTTGATACCGAAGACGAAACTTTTGGTTGGGACTTATGTGTTAGGCTGATGGAAAACGGGTTGCTGGCAAAACCAACGCACAATTATATTATACGCCTTGCTCCGCCGCTTTGTATTACAAAAGAGCAGATTGATGATTGCGTTGCAATTATTGCGAAGAGCCTGGGTTAAGTAAATTACCCGCGAATATTAAAATGGTTTGCGCCTAAATGTGCAAACCATTTTTTTTTGCCCGGCATTTAGAAATTGCGTTTTCAACAGAAATATTTACCTTTCGTAGCTACAAAATGAAAGTTATGAAAAGAGTGTTTTACCCCCTTTTATTGCTGTTGCTTTTAATGGTAATGGCAAGTTCATGTAAGAAAAAATATACCTGTCAATGCGTGGATAGTACTACGCACATAGGTACTAACAGTCCAACCGTTACTGCAAACAATTCCACCGATGCGGAGAAAGAATGTGATCAATTATCTACTTCAACAAATATCTGCCAGTTGAGTAATTAAAGGGTTTTAAGTAGTTGTAGCAGGTCTTCAGGCGTATCAATGCTTGCTGAGTCGTGCGTAGTTACTGCGCAACTTATGCGATAACCATTTTCAAGCCAACGGAGTTGCTCCAGGCTTTCGGCTAGCTCCAAGACAGATGGCTTAAGTTTTACTAATTCCTTCAAAATATTTATGCGGTAGCCGTATATGCCGATGTGTTTGTAGTATTGAGTATTGAGTATTGAGTATTGAGATGATTCACGCAGGTAGGGAATAACGCTGCGGCTGAAATAAATTGCTTCCATATTTTTGTTGAGCACCACCTTAATACGGGAAGGATTTTTTAGCTCCTCATCAAGAACATGTTTCTTAACAAGAGTACCTATTTGAACTTCGGATTTTGAGAACAGGGCAGCCAGGAGATCAATCTGTTCAGGCTGTATAAAAGGTTCATCACCTTGTATATTGATAACGACATCTGCATTTAAGGTAGTTGCCACTTCCGCGCAACGTTCGGTGCCGTTATTGTGGGTAGCGGCGGTTATTATTGCGTTTCCTCCAAAATTTTTCACCTCGGTGTAAATTCTTTCATCATCGGTTGCTACTATAACCTGGGATAAAGATTTTGATTTTGAGGCTTGTTCATATACGTGCCGTATCATTGTTTTTCCCCCAATATCAACTAAAGGCTTACCGGAAAACCTTGTGGATGCATAGCGTGATGGTATAATGCCAATAATTTTCATTTGTCCGGAATGTTAGCTGTTTGCCCATTAAATACGTATAAGAATACAATTTTTAACCCCATTACAATGTTTAATATACTGCACAGAAGCACGGCAAATAGTGTTGGTATGTGGTGACTTAGGCCCATAGATAGAATAAAGCACTGATAGCTTTGCAGCGTGAATTTAAAATTTTAGTTATGAAGAGGATTTTTTTTAGTGTTTTACTGGTTGCCTGCCTTGCTGTAACATTGGACGCGAAGTCGCACAGCGAAACAAAACATGTTGTGAAAAAAGGCGAGACGCTTTATTCAATTTCAAAGAATTATGGGGTAAAGCCCGGTGATCTTGTAAAGGCTAACCCGCACATCAGTAAAAACCTGAAGGTAGGTCAACAGGTTGTTATTCCTCATAAGGCAAGCGTTATTCAGGCTTCTACTGCACGGCCCAAAACAGTTTCTATACCTTCGACTCCCGATACTCCTTACCGCGAAGAAGACAACCGCAAATCCAGTAATGCTGTTAATGCAGAACTTCCTACTGCTACCATTAATAACGACCAACCGGTGCTGAAAAAGACAGTTGAGAGAGTTTATGAACCGGCAGTTGCTGAAGCGCCAATTAAAGCGGCTACAACGGCCACAGACTATCCAGGCGTTTTTAGCCAGTATCCTGCTCATGGTTATAAGGCGAAGAAAGATAGGGGAGCAGCAAATTATTTATCCGATAATACTTCGGGCAATCCTTACCTGGCACTATATAATGGTGTTGAGAGTGGCACTGTTATCAGGGTTACCAATATGATGAACAAGAAATCCGTTTTTGTAAAAGTTGTTGGGAAGGTGCCACCTGTAGATGTTAGCAAGGAAGTAATACTGAAACTTAGTAAGAAAGCGGCTTCGGATCTTGGAGCGATTGATGAGAAGTTTTTGGTGGAGGTTGTTGGGTATTCGGCTAATTGATCGCCCCTTTGTGATTTAAAGTAGAAATTCATCCTGTTTACCGTCAGGGAGTCAAGACTTGTAATGCTTCCTCTGAGATTTCCTCCATCCCCAGCAAAACAAGACAGAGTAAACAAATATTGTAAACTTGGCTAGCTCAAATAGCGTAGTTTCAATTTTGATTACTGTGATAAGGCAATATGCGTGAATAGCACGGTTTTCGGTAAAAATGAGATTAATGAAACATATTGTAAAAACGGTAATGGCATTTTTGGTGTCGCTTATTCCAGTTAGTTGTAACACTCAAATCTCTCGTCCCGAAAAAAACGAAAAAACTGAAATGCCCGTGATTCAAAATGAAGAAGTTGTAAAGAGCGCATTGAAACATCTCTATGAAAATATACTCAGCAAAGGTCACGGTACAAAGGTTGTTTTAAACCAGAATGAAATTGTTTTTGGCGACACCATAGTAAGGTTAAATGTAAATGTTGAATTTGATGGAATGCGGGACAATCAGTGGATTTATGCAGCGAATTTTGTGACTACCTATAAGGCGAATTTTGAAGAGAGCGTGGCGATCGGTTCCATTGGCATTGGGAATACAAAGGACGAAGCTATTCAGGCATCAGTTGAAGAGTGGTACGCTATGTTCGGAATTCCCTTTTCGGATTTGCTTCGCGGTACGTCAAATTCCGCCACTTCCGACGTGAAAATATTTCCAAGCATGATGGCTACGCGGGGTGTAGTAAGTCCGGCGTGGGTTAAAGAGGCAGGTGGAATGAATGATAAAATTACTCCCCGGATACGAGATGAAGCAATGACTTTA
>JAQBNQ010000190.1 GCA_028288545.1 Bacteroidota bacterium | reverse complement strand
GACCCCGATAAATATTGATAAGACCTTGGTACAGATAAGCACATCTGAACCAATCATTACAGAAGATCAATTAAAAGAAGTTTGTGGTGCTTATAACCTAACGGAATCTTTATTCATGCTCGGCAATATATCCAGAAAAATATATACACGCGAATTTCCCGCGAACTATAAAAGAATTGGGGTAAATATCATCATATCCTCCAAAACGGGAATTTATATTTCCTTAATATACCTACTACAAGCAATTCTTAGATTTGAATTTTGCTTGTGCAACGCTTGTGCAATAAAAAAAGCGATTAAAGTTTTCACTCTAATCGCTTGATTTTCAATGTCGGGGTACCAGGATTCGAACCTGGGACCCCCTGCTCCCAAAGCAGGTGCGCTAACCGGGCTGCGCTACACCCCGAACTGTTTTATCTACTTCAAATCCTTTTTCTCAAACCAATCTGCGGTGAGGGCGGGATTCGAACCCGCGGTACCGTTTAACCAGTACGGCAGTTTAGCAAACTGCTGATTTCAGCCTCTCATCCACCTCACCAAATGCTTTAAGAACTAAATCTAAAAACGTCCCCTTTTTTAAAAGGACGACAAAAATATAAAATTCAGGCAACTAACAAACCTTCTACCCAACAATTAGGTTTAAAATTTAAGTTTCCCCGTAAAGTAGACGTAAAAAGCTGTTATTGCCGGTATTGCTCGTCAGTAACATGCTCCATCCAGTCCACCACTTTTCCATCAAGGGCTTCCTGGATCGCAAGATGGCTCATGGCGGTTGGGGGCGTGGCACCGTGCCAATGGCGCTCATCGGGGGCTATAATAACTACATCACCCGGCCGGACCTCTTCAATCGGTCCACCTTCAAGTTGCACCCAACCACACCCTGTCATTACAACCAATGTTTGACCAAGTGGATGGGTGTGCCAGGCTGTCCGGGCACCAGGTTCAAAGGTTACAACAGCACCTCTTAAACTTGCGGGGTCGATTTGTTGGAAGGGCTGATCAAGCCGAACCGTTCCTGTAAAATACTCTGCCGATCCTTTGGAGGATGGTTGAGAGCCATTTCTTTTTATTTCCATGATAATTTTATTGTTGCGTATGATTTTCCCTTCACAAAATAGGATTTTCGATTTAGCCAGGTTCTAAGATTACTTCAAATCTTGCAAAATCTCTTTCATAAGTTAAATTTAAGGATAACAAAGTAACCTTCGCAAAAAAATTGTGAAGGTTTTTTAATGAAAAAAACCTCTTTCGCTTACTTCATATTTTTTTTCTCGGCTTAACATTATCAGGACAAAACTGTTTGCCCGACAACATGTTTGCCGATACTTTGTATGCTCCGTTTTTATATATAGTAGCCTCGGGCTATCCCTTGCAGAACAATGTAATTATCTGGACCAAATTTTTTGCGGAAGAGCAGGCTACAAATAGCGTACTACTTAATTGGCAGGTTGCAGATGACAGCCTTTTTAAGTCAATTACAAACAAAGGTGAGACTTATTGCACCCAAAAGAACGACTTTACTACTCAGGTAGATGTTAATGGTCTTTTGCCTGGCCATCATTATTTCTACAGGTTTTTTACAATCACCGGAAAATATTCGCAAACCGGGAAAGCACAAACGCTACCAGATGATTCTGTTAAGCATTTTAAACTGGCCCTTACTTCGTGTGCGGGAGTGTGGTCAGGAAATTTTAACGCTTATCGTAGGATGGGTGGCGAAAGGATATTGATTTTATTGTACAGGTTGGCGATTACATATACGATGATGTTGACCCCGATGAACATATGCGGATGCCCGGGTTTGAATTGAAGTCTCCGGCCACCCTGGCAGACCAGAGAAACAGACATAAATATTATTTGCTGGATCCCGACTTACGCTTTGCCCGGCAAAATAAGATGTGGATAGTTGAATGGGATAACCACGACACACATTTTAAGGAACGCGAAAAAACCATGGATGGAATTACCGCGTTTTACGAATACGTGCCTATAAGAATGCCTGACACCTCTCATCCCGAAAATGTATATCGGTCTTTTCATTTTGGCCAACTTGCACAACTTGATATGATAGATATGTATCTTTTTCGCGGAAAGGAACAGTTTGCACCGGGGAAAGGAAGTGTATTAGGTGCTGTGCAAGATCAATGGATTAAAAACCAACTACAACATTCCACTGCACAATGGCATTTGTTGGGCAACCAGGAGATGATGGGCAGTTGGCTAAGTAAAGGAATACCTAAATTTTTACATGCGTAGAAGTACTTACGCCAAGTCTTACAGCAGGCAATATGGACGAAGAACAGGTTCCACGTTTCATTATACCATTGATTCAAAGGATGAGCCTACATCTTAGTCCACATCATAGGTGGGTACAGTTTTGGAAACACGGCTATACTACTATTGATGTAACACCCGAAAGATGTGAAGCAGAATTTTGGTATTCGGATATTTTAAGAAAGACTTCCAAAGAGACTTTCGGAAAGCGGTTTACAGTTAAGAGCGGAACAAATCGTTGGGAGAGAAAATAGTATAATGACTGACCTATTGCAAATCCAGAAAAATCAATAACGATTTGCTAAAAAAATCCCCCTGAAAAACTCAGAGGGATTTGTCTTATCCCAAAATCACTTAATACTAGGAAATACTCATTTGTATCTTCTTCTGTATATCCGCTACGGCCTCCCTGAATTCCTGGTCAGTGTCAATTAAATTCTGAACAGCCTGGCAGGAGTGAATAACGGTAGAGTGGTCGCGGACTCCAAAATGTTTGCCAATAACTTTTAATTAATTCTTGGTATAGTTTTTAGCCAGGAACATAGAAAGCTGACGTGCCTGAACGATCATTCGCTTTCTTGTTTTCTCCCTTAACATATCTACAGGTACCGTAAAGTAATCACAAACCGTTTTCTGTATATAGTCGATAGATACTTCGCGCGAAATGCTCTTTACAAAATTCTTGATGATCTTCTTGGCAAGGTCAAGGTCAACTTCTTTCTTATTTAAAGAAGCCTGTGCAAGTAGTGATATCAAAGCCGCTTCTAATTCGCGCACATTGGTGTTAATGTTGTAGGCAACGAATTCCACTACCTCGCGTGGCAATTCAATTCCATCAGCATACATTTTCTTTTCGAGTATGGCAATACGGGTTTCAAAATCCGGAACCTGCAGATCGGCGCTTAGTCCCCATTTAAAACGGCTAAGTAATCTTTCTTCAATTCCTTCAAGGTCGCGCGGAGGACGATCGGAAGTAAGTACCAACTGTTTACCGCTTTGATGAAGGTGATTAAAGATATGGAAGAATATATCCTGCGTTTTTTCCTTGTTACCGAAAAACTGAATATCATCCATTATCAACACATCTATTAACTGATAGAAGTGAACGAAATCATTTACCGAGTTGTTTTTTACTGCATCGAAAAATTGATTAGTAAACTTTTCGCTTGAGACATACAATACAGTCTTGTTAGGGAAGTTCTGTTTAACCTCATTACCTATAGCCTGCACCAGGTGCGTTTTACCTAAACCAACACCACCATAAACAACTAATGGATTGAAGGCAGTGCCACCCGGTTTTTGTGCAACAGCATAACCGGCACTACGTGCGAGACGATTACAATCTCCTTCAACAAATGAATCGAAATTATAATTCGAATTTAACTGCGAATCGATGTTTATCTTTTTCAAACCAGGAATCACAAACGGATTCTTGATATGGTTGCCAGTTAAAAAATATGGGAAGCCAACTTCGGGGTTCGAAGAGTTTCCTGAATTGTAGTTCGGGTAATCAACTGTAGATGGTAGAGATCCGTTTGATGAATTTTCCATTACTATCCTGTATTCCAATCTTGCATTAGTGCCCAACTCGCGTTTAACCGTTTTGCGCAGCAATGAAACGTAATGCTCTTCGAGCCACTCGTAAAAAAACTGGGATGGTACCTGGATGGTAAGAACAGCTCCTTTCAACTCCACAGGTTTGATCGGCTCGAACCATGTTTTGAAACTTTGCTGGCTTACATTGTCCTTGATAATTTCTAAGCAGTTGTTCCAAACGCTATTAGCCGATTTTTCCTTCATGCTCACTATGTCCGTTTATTAAGATGATAAAAATTATGTGTGTGTTCCTAGGCGATGTGAAAATGAACAAAAGAATGTTTACAAAAAAATTTTTTGCACATGTTTTTTTCAAAAAATCTTTTTTGATAGGAGAGAAAAAAAATCTCAAAAAAAAGTTGCTCAAACTTCGTTTTTTAAAAAATAATTTTAGCAAAGGTGCAATTGTCCGATATCAGCTGTTTTACCTATGCAAAAGTCATCTTATTGACACTTTAATTTCACTGTCACCTAGCTGATTCAAGGGGTAAAAAGCAGTAGATGCGGTATAGAACATCATTGATAAAATCGATAAAATTTTTAAAGGGCCTCCTATCTTATCGTAAGTCGATAACAGGAAAAAAATTATCCTGCTTTAAATGTTTACACGCTCATTATTCCAGCGCTCACGGCTTTCCCTCGCTAGCCATGGTACTCGCCATAAACTTCTCTTAAGGTCCCGGCAATTTCACCTAAAGTTGCATAGTTTTCAACGGCTTCAATTACCAGGGGCATTATATTATTTCCGTTAGACGAGGTTTCCTTAATTTTTCTTAAACACTCCTTTACACTTTCATTGTTTCTTACGGCCTTCAGTTTTGAAAGTTTCTCCGATTGCACTTTTCTGATAGAATCATTTATGCGCAATAAATCGGTTTTAGAGTTTTCCTGTTCAGTAAATTGATTTACACCAACAATTATTTTTTCTTTCCGCTCTACTGCTCCCTGGTATTTGTACGAGGCACTTGCAATTTCAGTTTGCATATATCCCTGTTCAATTGCTTCAACACTTCCTCCCATTTCATCAATGCGTTTAATATACTTCCATGCTGCTTCCTCTAACTGATCAGTAAGTGTTTCAATAAAATAAGAACCTGCCAAGGGATCAACAGTATCTACCACTCCGCTTTCGTTGGCAATTATCTGTTGAGTACGCAAAGCAATTTTTGCCGCTTCTTCAGTTGGTAAGGATAGCGCTTCATCATAACCATTAGTATGTAACGACTGAGTTCCGCCTAATACAGCAGCAAGTGCCTGTAGGGTAACCCTGGTGATATTATTCTTAGGCTGCTGAGCCGTTAGTGTTGAGCCACCCGTTTGGGTATGAAAGCGCAACATCTGAGCGCGAACATCGGTTGCGCCCAGTTCCTTAGTCATTTGCGCCCACATTCTGCGGGCAGCCCTAAACTTGGCTATCTCTTCAAAAAAATTATTGTGGGCATTAAAGAAGAAAGAAAGGCGTTGGCCAAACTGATTAATGTCTAATCCTTTTTTTATCGCAGCCTGGCAATATGCCTTTCCGTTTGAAAGGGTAAAGGCGATTTCCTGCACAGCAGTTGAACCTGCTTCGCGTATGTGATAGCCTGAAATAGAAATTGTATTCCACTTAGGAACCTCGTTATTGCAATATTCAAAGATGTCGGTAATGATCTTCATGCTGGGTTTGGGTGGGTATATATATGTACCCCGGGCAGCGTATTCTTTCAAGATGTCGTTTTGGACTGTGCCTGAAATTTTTTTGAGGTCGGCGTTTTGCTTTTTTGCCAGGGCTATATAAAAGGCCAGCAAAATAAAGGCAGTAGAATTGATGGTCATGGAAGTTGTAACATCTTCAAGCCTTATACCTTTAAAAAGAGTTTCTATGTCTTCCAAAGAATCTATGGCCACACCAACCTTACCAACTTCTCCTTCGGCAAGTTCATGATCGGAGTCGTAGCCTATTTGGGTTGGAAGATCGAAAGCAACACTTAAACCTGTTACGCCTTGCGAAAGAAGATAGTGATAGCGCTTGTTGCTTTCTTCGGCGGTAGAAAAACCTGCATATTGACGCATGGTCCACAACTTGCTGCGGTACATTTCGGAATGAATGCCGCGGGTAAAGGGAAATTTGCCGGGTTCTTCAACAGGTTTGTCAGCAAGCGTATAAACCCTTTGTATCTCAATTCCGGAATCTGTGGTAAATTTTTTGCTCATAAATTAAGGCGTGTACTGTTGAACAAGATTACAAAAATAACTTTGCCATAAAAGCGCAAAGACGCCAAGAAAAATTATTACGTTGAAAGGTGAATTTCCAGAACCTTTTTAAAACAACTCCCTACACTCGGCCTTCAAATATTCCAGGGCATGTTCGGTTGGCAGGGGAGCATTGGCTTTGGTAATGCCATTAAACAAAGTTGCGATCAATTGCCCTGAAGAAGAATCCGGTGGCACCTGCTGGCCTATCATGTTTATAGTTTTGATGATCTCATCTTTTGAGGCCACTATCAGGTTCCAGGCATTGGAGGAAATATATACCTGCTGCGATAAGTTATGTTCGTACTCCTCGCGTATATTTTTTACCATAGCATATTGCAGTTCGGTAGCTATCATGTCGGGCGTTCTAACGCGGGCAATTACGCTGGCAGGGCCGATGCGTTCCAAAAAGAGGGCTAATCGCTCGTAGGCCTGGAGGCGAAGGGTGATAATCTCCTTGTCCCTTCTCATCTTTATCTCAATCATTTTTGAAGTAGCGTCTTTCTGCATATAACGGGTAAGCAGGAAATAGGCGGTAAGAAATACAATAAGTGCAGGAAGCACGTATTTCAGGATTTCGAGCAGGTCGGTTATGATCATGAACAATTGGGTTTAGTTTGTGTTATAACGTCAAAGTAGCTTAAATTTGTGTGTTGAACGCCCTTGGCAAGCCTTTTAATTTTTTAAGAATATCAGGTTTGCAGGTTTTTAAAGAGCGCTAAAGTATAGATAAAAAGATACCGAAAAACAGAATTTTATATGGAAGATCTAGTATTGGAAAGCGGCATAAAAAAGGGAGTATCTCTTACCCCGGGAGCCGTAAAAGAAATTAAAAGACTAATAGCTGAACAGCACATTGGTGATGATAAGGGTTTGCGCATTGGCGTAAAAGGCGGAGGCTGTGCCGGCTTTAGCTACATACTTGAATTTGATACACTAAAGGAGGCAGATACTATATACAATATAGAAGGGGTTAAAATTTTGGTAGACCTGACCCATGAACTTTACCTGGCGGGTACTGAAGTTGATTTTGAACAAGGCCTAAACTCAAGAGGCTTTATGTATAAGAACCCGAATGCCAGCAAAACCTGCGGGTGCGGGGAATCGTTTGGTTAATATTTAAATATTAAAATTTTTCCTCTTCAATTTTCAACTTCAGCTTTTCGAAGTAGGAAAATTTTAGCTTATCGTTGGCATCTTTGGCTTTTGCAATTTCTACATTTAGCAGGCCCATGTATTTTTGCTTTAGCAGTTTGCCATCGATGATCATGTTCATACCGGATATAAGTTCGTTTTGCAGTGGTAGAAGTTTGCCTTTAGCAGCATATAGCTGCTCAACAAATCCTGCGAAATCGTTTTCAACAAACCGCTTTATAATATCCGTGTAAAGGTTTTCAACCTTAGCCAAAGGGTTTTGACGAATGGCTGCAAGAGCGTTTAGATATTTTGTATCCTTTGTGTCAACGTACCTGATGGCAATACTATCCATTAAAGTTTGGCGGCAATCGAAGGAGTCGACAAAAATGCGGGGAGCATTTTTGACGATGAAGTCAAGGCGTTTATCTACGCTATCCATTAAAAAACAAGGATGATAAACCACCTTCCTGTTTTGGCTTTGGGTGTTGATGGCTAACATCAACAAAAAAGCCAGTGGAAGATTTTTTATCATCCTTGTCATATATAAGCAGGTATTACTTACCCTGAACGAATTTGCTCAACTCGTCGGTGCTTGAACTAAACTCGAACACATTATTCACCTTAAAGTAATTTTGAGGCTCCGTGCAATGAGGGTAAGCAAACTTTGCAAAATCAAGTTTGGTTTGTTCAAAGCCAAAAGTTTTGCAAATCCCCGCCACTTGATCTGCACTAAGACAATTACCTCCGGCGATCTGCTTAGCAGTAGAAAGTTTGGTTTCATCAAAACCTTCTTTTTTAATTGTTGCCAGTGCACTGCCAAAATCAGAACCGTTCATTGGCCAAACTCCTTTGCAACCAGCAGGTTTTGGAGGAGGGTTTGTTGCGGCTTCGGTGTTGAAGCTGCCGCCCGAAGTTGTAGTGGTTGTAGTTGTAGTTTGCTGAATGGTTGTGCTGTTAATGGTTGGGTCGGTTACGTGCACATCCATGTTAAGTCCATTTACATTAACATTAACACCATTGGTTGGAACCGCTTGTGTTGTAGTGGTAGTTGTTTTTATTACTGTTGTTTCAGCAACAGGCACCACACCATAATGTACAACGTAAGCGTCTGCGGGCGGTGGCGTTGCCTGCTGATAAGGAATATATGAGCTCGGCATCATGGGCATTTTAGGATTGCCGTTTTTATCGTGTTTGATCTTATAGGTAATGTCCATCATCGTTCCATTTTGGGCATCGGCAATGGGAAGGTAACTTTTGGTGATCTCAGGAAGCGCTGTATTTTCAAAAATGATCTTTACGTTATAGTTAGGCTGGGTTAATCCATCTACCCTAACATTGGTTTTTGATACTTCGTTTTGACGCTGGCCATTAAGAATGAGGTAGAACTTATCGCCATCTTCAGAGAAAATGGTTAAAGCGCCCACTGCCTGTGCATGGATCGCAGCCGAAAAAAGCATTAGCAACATGCTGATTGAAAATATAAGTTTCCGTTTCATATGTATTTGTTTTGGGTTAATAACCAAGTGTTATGCCAAAGTTCTAACAAAAATCTGTTTTTACAAATTTTCTGAAATAATACTATTTCAGGTAGCTCTTAATGGCCTCTACATATTTTTCGAAAGCTTCAATGCCTTTTTTAGTGATGCTGCAGGTTGTAAGCGGGTAGTTGCCTCTAAATGATTTTTCGATCATGATATAATCAGCCTCGTATAGCTTTTGCAATTGAATGCTTAGGTTGCCAGACGTGGCGCCGGTTTTTTCTTTAATAAAAGAAAACTCAGCTTCCTTAACGCTTACCAAAAGTGAAACAATACCCAGGCGCAATTCAGAGTGCAGTAAGGGATCTAAGGGTTTAAACATTGACTTGTGTTTTATAACTCCTCCACAATAATATACCTGGAATTATATATCCTATAAAAGTTGCCACTGCATTTATTAATAATTGGTTAAGCGGCGCGGCAAAACCGGCTAGTATAGCTGCCACCCAAAACACAATGGCACCAAAAATAAGTGACTTGAAGTTGAGGATGTTGCCAGATACAAAAGCACCAAGCCCAACTATGGTTAAAATAAACGGTATAGGCGACATCTGATTTTTAACGCTTAAAAAAATGACCAGGAAAAGGGTTATGCCTACTGCCATCCACAAGTAAGTGAAAATCCTGTCAAAATGGGTTTTCACTTTTTCGTGTTTGCCTTTTCGCCATTCGTAAATAAAGGCAATGGGTGCACCAACAATTGGCATCGCTAACCAGGGCAGGTCGTTGTGCTCGGTTTGAATAACAACCGCTAAAAAATATTGCCCCAAACTGGCCAGAATAACAAGCACTCCCCATAAAAGAAAGTGAAAGCCGTTATCGGTAAAGTTGTTTTTAGCCACAGTTATCATGTTCCTGATAATGGCCAGGCTTTCTGTGTGCGACAGGTTTTTTTCTTCAGTTTGCATATAATTTATTTTAAGTCTAGTTATAAATATGGCACAAATGTAAAGTAGTTTATTTTATAAACCAAATTCATTTTCAAGGTGATTCTATCGGGGGCCATAATTAAAGTAGGTCGTTGGAGGAACTGAGATAGTCTCCTCTCCCTGTTATGTGCCGATTTAAAATCGGCACATAACTTTCCCTCTCCAAAGAGGGACATTGAGGTTGCCTTGATAAATGAGATTGGGACTTAAGATAAGTTTGGAAAAAAACTATTCGGTTACCTCTGCATCTTGTGCAGGTTCGTTGGTGGTATCTTCTTGTGCGGGTTGTTCTGAAGCGGGTTGGATTTCAGTTTCGGGGGTATCGCCAATGGCGTTGTCGTCTTGCTGAGGGATAACGTCTTTTAGTTTTGGCAACTCGCTGGTGGAGTTAATACCAAAGTAATCGAGGAAGATAGGCGTTACCTTATATATAACGGGCTTTCCGGGCATGTTTTCCATGCGGCCGGCAACTTCTATTAATTCTTTTTCAAGCAGTTTTTCAACCGAGTAATCGCAATTAACGCCTCGTATTTTTTCGCACTCACTTTTGGTAATCGGGCCGCGGTAAGCGATGATAGAAAGTGTTTCAAGCGCTGCAGTAGAAAGACGTTTCTTTTCCTTTTGGCC
>JAQBNQ010000187.1 GCA_028288545.1 Bacteroidota bacterium | reverse complement strand
TATGTAGAACATTCACCCGAAATCTTGAATTTTTTGTTTTCCGAGCTTCATGATCCTATAAGTACCCCTATTCATAAAAAGTGTTTACTGGAAATCTTGTTTAACTTCCAAACCGAAAACATCACTGGCCATAATCGGCAATTACTTCATAAAGAGTTAAAGGATATCATACAGTCCGCTCAAACTCCAGCTGTCCACGACATGGCCATTGACGTGATGACAAGGCACATGTTTTTAGAAGCCTCCGACGTGCGTTTCAGCGTTCAAAAATGTCCTAACAATAGCATGAAAATCGTTCGGGAAGCTATTTTAAAAATGATTAAAGCCGCCGGAGCGGATCAGTATTTTAACTATATCTTAGAAAGTGCTTTGTTGCTTTTCCCTCAAGAATCTAACAGCTCATCTCAATTAGGAAATGAATTCTTGGAAATTATTCTTGGTTTTCTTAATGCCAAAAGGGCTGTAAGCTGGCTAAAATTTACAGTAAGCAATGTCAACCTGCTGGGGACTATACTTGACACAATGTATGATCCCTTAGAACGATTAACTATTCAAAAAATCAATTTAAAACTGGCTGAATTATACGAGCTGACGAAAGATGATGCGATATTAAAAGGATATACGGCCTTCGTTGGCGCCATTCATGCCAACCTTTCAGAAAGCAAATGGGGAAATCTGGCCTTATTTTTCATCAATACAAATACTAGGGAGGAAGCATTCTTTACCTTGCTCAAAGAAGAAGATACCGTATTATACCGAAGTTCAATTGGAGCAGATTTGGTCGATAATGACATTATTGATCAATTGGTCGCGCGTGTAAGAAGCGGGTTTATAAAAATGGATTCCCTCCGGTTGACGCGTAATTTTCTGCACTATTTTAACCACATAGATCAATTTAATTCCCTAAATGAAAAGATTTTGGCAGCATTGCCCGATTTTTTTGAGGCTTCAACTGAACAAGCGGTTGACTGGAGCGAATTAAACAGACAACGTACAGCGAGAGATTTTGAATTATTTAAAAGTAAAGAAGAATTTATTGGCGAGGCAAAAATGATCTATGAAGAGGTCGCCAGTTTAAATGACTTTGAACAAGATTGGTTTATGCTTGAGTACAGCGAAAAGGCTGAAATCAAAAAAATACTGACCAATAATATTATTTTCAGGATGATCGAGGTGCGCAAGCTTAGTGATTTTGAAGCATTTGTGGATTGGATCAATGAATGGGACTGGGATTATTATTTGTTTACGCAGATAACAATTTACAGTATTGATCAGAAAAAACAATTACCGGAATATTGGCAAAATTGGCTACAATGTTATGTTACAGGTGTATTGTTGAAGGAAATTGATTTTAAGAAATCACTTAAAAAGACCACGCAAGGCACATATACAGCAACCAACGGCGCACGCCAAATACGTGCTTTGTTCATGCAGGATATGGTTAAGTTACCTCAACATGTGCTTTTAGATATGGTTTCCTTTGATACCAGTGGCTTCGTGCAAATGACCCCATCTCCCGTTAGCAGGGAGCATCTTTTTAAGAAAATAATAGAAAATATAGAAGACCTGGACCTATTCAAAAAAAGGATATTGCTGAATCTGACCGGCAGGTTTCCAGAAAAAAGGGTACTGGAAACACATTGCAGTATCTGCATTTTCCTGCAAATTTCCGAAGCGATTCCGCTTTTGATTGACCATTTGCAAAAGAAATCCACTCCTGCCGACGTAAAAGACTCTCTGGTCTGTACATTAATTAAATTAGAAGCTAGCCCCGAAATTCTTGCAGAAGAACTAAAACAGGTGAAGTTTATTACCGAGGATTGGCAATGGGAATTATTTAAATCAGTTTTTACTGAAGTTCTTAAGGGAAACCATGTCTGGGAAAAACAGTCCTGCCTGGCATTCGCTGAAAAGTCAATCAAAAGGCATAAAGATAAAAGCCGGATGAAATGGCGATTGATAAAAGCTTCCCTCAAGCTCGGTTCAATAACAGCCGCAAAAAATGTGCTTAAATACTTGAATACAAATAACAGCTGGAGCGATTACGCCGATATTGATACTGGCGATTTCGCAGCAGTAATCTCTTTCAATCCCAAAAAGATGATCGGAGAATGCATCAAAATTTTAGGGTCTGCGCTGCTTAACAACAGCCAAGACAGGCATAATTCCGTAGAACGGTTCCTTACGCAAATAGTGAGACAGCTTGCCGTTAAAAACTATGAATTAATGTTATTTTCTTTAGAAAGCTATGAAAAACTTATTGCCGAGCTCATCGACAAACGCCCCGAATTGGTTTACCTGCGATGGTATGAAAAGGATCTCGTCAGCGATTATTACATTCAGGCAACCACATTTGAAAGTGAACAAGAGGTTTTGGATATTATTGGTTCAATAAATTAAAAAATCAATAAAAATAATGAAGGCATCTTAAAAAGAATATATAATCCCAGCTGTCGAATTTGCAACTTCGCATACATTATGCGTTTAGTCTCCCCCGCTGCCGCAAGGCTCCCTTGTGGCTATCCAAAAATTTCTTCATTACTGCCAAAATCGTGTCAGTGTTCAGGGTGTTCAAAGCGTTCAACCTGTTCAATTCTCAGAAAAATGAACACTGCCAAAATCGTACCAGTATATTTATGCGTAACCAGGTGTGTTCAGGTGTAACCACGTGTGCCGGGTGGTACAGTTGTATCGCTCAAATTGATACACTGGCAAAAGTTTGCCGGCACCCGGCATTTCCCACTAATTTCCCTTTTGTAATTTATTTGTTTCTCTCCTTTCTTTTCTCAAAAAATATCTAATTTTGATTCCCTTAAAAGCATTATTATCTATGAAAAGTAAAATGCCCGATTCGCTGCCCGAATGTGAGATGGAGGCACCGGAAAACTCCCGACGTAATTTCCTGAAACAGTCCGCACTAATAACCGCCGTGGCGCTTACGCCCGCTGTTGCCACCAAGGCGGCGGATATGCATGTGGACGAAAAAATAGCCGAAGCGTTTGAAAAGCTGCCCCTAAAATTTGAGGTAA
>JAQBNQ010000185.1 GCA_028288545.1 Bacteroidota bacterium | reverse complement strand
TCCGGCAGCGTGGTTTAAGTTTACAGACTCGGTAAGCCTTGGTGGAAATTTGAATCTTGAAATAGGACTTGAAAATGTGACCAGGATAAGAATGGATAGCATGATGGTGAAATATACCGTGCGCGATGTTTCATCGGCTAACACAACCAGTTTTATAAAGTATAGTCCGCTACCGGGACTGGATACATTGATACTTAAGTTCAGCAAGCCTATTACCACTAATAATTACCAGGGAATTAATAAGCTGATTGTGGAAGCGAATCCTAACGGACCTAACGGCGACCAGATAGAGCAGTATCACTTCAATAACTTTGCTGAAATTAATTTTACCGGAATAGGGGATAAGAGCAATCCGTTATTGGATGTGACCTTTGACGGGCAACATATTTTTAACGGCGATATCATTTCGAGTAAACCGGATATACTTATTGCCTTGCGCGATAACAGTAAATTTTTCCCATTGAATGATACTTCGGATATTGATATTTACATTAAATATCCTGGTACTACAGTACCAGTGAGAATTGCTTATGACCCACAGGTATTGAAATTCTTTCCTGCTGATTCTACTAACCTGGCCCACGGTAATAAAGCGCAGGCGGAATACAAACCCAACTATTTGCAGGATGGAACTTATGAGTTGATGGTGAAAGACCGTAACCATAACGGAAGCCACAGCAGCAGTGAAAACCGCAGCGAGAGCAATACTTTTTACGACTACAAAATATCTTTTGAGGTGATCAACAAGGCGATGATCACAAACGTGTTGAACTACCCTAATCCATTTACCACGCAAACCAAATTTGTATTTACCATTACCGGTAGCGAGGTGCCTGATATTATGAAGATACAGATCATCAATATTAAGGGCACGGTGGTGAAAGAGATCAATAAAGATGAATTGGGATCAATCCACATAGGCCGCAACATTACCGACTATGCATGGGACGGCAGGGATCAATACGGCGATGCACTGGCTAACGGAGTTTATTTTTACCATGTAATTACCCGCCTTGATAACAAGAACATGGACCAAATGGGTATGAGCTACGACAAGTACTTTAAGAAAGGCTTTGGCAAGATGGTGATGATAAGGTAGCCCGGAGGGGGTACCGGTTTTTTGCATACTGCCCCATAATATGTTGACATTGAAAGGGATCCATTTTCGAAATCGGTACCCCCTACCCCCAGACACCCCCGATTGTAGATGTACGAAGTGAAATGGATGCAGCCTATTTTATCCGTCCAACCCTAAAGAAGGCTCTCTTGTAATAAGCCTGGCTCATATCACTAACGTTAACACCAACATGAGAAGATGCGTGGGCAAACATTCCATTTTGAAGGTAAATTCCAACATGCGATATCTGTCCACGTTTTATTTTGAAGAAGATAAGATCGCCTTCCTGTGCTTCTCTCAGGCCACCCTTAACGACGGTGCACATTGAAAAGATAGAACCCGCGCTTGGGCCAACGGTTTTGCCATAGATCTTTTCGCACAGCATATTTACAAAGTGAGAGCAATCAATTCCTTTATCGTTGTTGCCTCCCCAGCGATAGCAGGTGCGGTACCACCGATAAACCTCGTAGAATAATTGCGGGTTAACTGCTTCGCGGATGTCAATAGACCTGATGCGAAAAAATGAATCCACTTTGGCAGAGTCCAGATCCTCGGGGAAAGTGGCAACCGGTAACACCCGGGCAAGTGAGTCTGCATCGGGGTCAATAAAATCCTGGGCGCGTACAGACGTCGTCGATAAACCACAAAGAATTAAAAGGGCAAACAACACCCGGTAAAAAAGGGTGCACTTTGCCCGCCCTCCCGAAAAAAGGAGCGATTTTATATTTAGTGATTTTTGTAGCTTCTTCATTCTCATTATAAAAATCAATGCAATACTTTGTTACGCGTTTGCCAGTTTGCTTTTGCGATAACCATAAAAGAAGTAGATAACAAAACCTACCAACAGCCAAACAAGGAATCGCTCCCAATTAGTGGTACCGGATTCGCAAAGAAGATAGCTGCAGGATAAAAAGCCCAGTACCGGTATAAGCGATAGTTTTTTAATTACCGAGCCTATTACTGTAACGATTGCCAGTAGAAGAAACACCCAAAGCATAAACTGCGCACGGAAGGCCCGCCAACCGGTATTATAAATACTGGAGTCGGGTAGGCCCGATTTTCTTAGCGACTCTTTGAACTCTTCCGGTTTTACAAGGTTGAAATTTGTTTTCACCGAATCCTTATTTTGTGAAACAACAAAGTGAACAGGGTAAGTTTTTGCAATGGCATTTTGTAAGGTCACGTGATCGGGAGGGCTCAACTCGTCTGCTGCTTCGTCCACTGATTTTACCTGTCGTATTTTTACGTAATCGTTTATATTATCGGCATTGAACTTTAATAATAATCCCGCACCCAAAATGAATAGAACAGGCATAATATACCTTCCGCTTATATAAGGCGTTTTGAATTTACTGGCAGGTGGGTTAGGTGAGTTCTGTAATTTTATAATTCCGCCGCAGACCAAAACAAATGCAAACAGAGTGCCCACGCTGGTAAGATCTATAACCACATTCATATTCAGAAATAAGGAAGGAATGCCAACAACAAGACCCGTGAGTATAGTAGAAAAAGAAGGAGTGCGGAATTTAGGATGGATGCGCGAAAAGATAGGAGGCAACAATCCATCGCGGCTCATGCTCATCCAAATGCGCGGTTGGCCGATCTGGAAAACAAGGAGAACGCTGGCGGTGGCGATTACAGCACTTATGGCAACTACTCCTGCTATCCAGTTTAAGTTTACCTGCTGGAAAACAAATGAAAGAGGATCGCCTACGTTTAGTTTGGTGTAATTGACCATACCGGTTAATACCAACGCCACCAACACGTATATAATTGTGCAGATGATAAGCGAGTAGATCATACTTCGCGGCAGATCGCGCTGGGGGTCTTTGCATTCTTCAGCAGTAGTTGAAATGGCATCGAAGCCGATGTAGGCAAAGAATACTGCGGCTGTTCCCTTCAATATTCCTGAAACGCCGTTAGGCATAAAGGGATGCCAGTTGCCCGGTTTAACATAAAATGCGCCCAGTGCTATTACCACCAATATGATGATGAGTTTAAGCAACACCATTAGGTTTGCTGAATTTTTAGACTCCTTAATCCCTATGTAAGTAATATAAGTAATGAGTACTGTAATAAGCGCAGCAGGAATATCGCAGATAAAATGGATGCCGAAAATTTGCGGAGCATTGGTCCATGCAAGGTATTGTGATTGCATGGCAGAATCGAGAGAAGAAAATAATGCACCCGAATGGAGTTTAGCAACAGCATCTAAAAAACCTGCGTGGGCGGTCCAGTAATCCATAGTAATGCAATCGGGCACGTGAACCCCAAAGCCATCCAACAAACTGGTAAAGTAATCGCTCCACGAAATAGCCACTGCAATGTTGCCGATAGCATATTCCATCAACAGGTCCCAGCCGATGATCCATGCAATGATCTCGCCAAAAGCTACATAAGAATAAGTGTAGGCGCTTCCGCTAACCGGTACCATGCTGGCAAACTCGGCATAGCAAAGCGCTGAGAAACCACAGGCCACTGCCACAAAAAGGAAAAGGAAAATAATACCCGGGCCACCATCAAAGCTTGCTTTGCCAATCGTAGAGAAAATACCTGCGCCCACAATAGCCGCTATACCAAAAGCCGTTAAATCGCGCACCGTAAGGGTTTTGGTAAGGCCTTCACCCTTTAGTTCGGCCTCGCTAACGCCATCGGCTGCGTCTTTAAGTACTTTGGCTACGTCTTTCTTCCTGAAAATATCCCTCATTACACCGTTTAATTGCGGCTAATATGCGGAAAAAAATTGAGCCACTCTTTTATCCTCCCAAATGTGAAAAAAAGTAGAAGAATCGTTTTTTGGATAGAGAGTTAGCGGCGAATATTCATTTCTTTGAAAAGCGATTCTGAACTGCGTTTGGAATTCCAGACATGTAAAACTAAAACCTGCTTTTGCTCATCATATATGCGGTAGATTATCCTAAAGTTCCGCACCAGGCATTTGTGATAGGGACTTTTTAAGTCAGGGTCAGGCGGAAACCTTTCCGGGTATATTTTGAGAGAATCTAAAGCATCAAAAATTTCTTTCTTAACTGTTTCAGCTCCTTGTACAGAATTTTGAAGAATATAATTGTAGATTTTTTCGACAGAGCTAAGTGCTTTTAGGTCCCAAAGTACTTCGAAGATTTCTTCACCACTTTTTGCTTTGCTTTCTTGCTTTTTCATGAGTTATGGCTTCCCCTTTTTTATATCTCACTTCAGCATCCTGCACAATTTGCTGTAATTCACCTTTTGTTAGCTCTGTTCCCTCCATTGTATAACCCACAACCTTCCTGGATTTAGCTTCAGCAAGTTTAATTATCTCATTGAGTAAAGGTTCACTGGCCTTATCAATAAGTTCCTTAACTCTTTTTCTTTTTTGAAGGATTGTCATGACTTTTATTGTTAAGTTAAAGTAATAAATAACTGCCACATTAAGAAACGACTGTCTACTCATCCTCAGAATCAAACCTATTCACCTCAAGTATTCCATCCAGCGCTGTTAAGCGGGCAGTGAGGTCTTCAAGTTCGGCAGTATCGTGTACGTAAACCATAATGCGGCCTTCAAAAACGCCATCGGTACTATCAAAGGATATGGAGCGCATATTCAGGTTCATTTGCCCGGTTATGATATTGGTTATCTTATTAACCAAACCTACGTCATCAATGCCGGTAAGTTTGATACCGGTAAGGAAAGCAATTTCATGCTGCTTGGTCCACCGGGTTTTTACAATGCGGTATGAGTACTTGCTCATCATCTGCACTGCGTTAGGGCAGTTGGTACGATGTATCTTTATTCCATCCTGTATGGTAATAAAACCAAAAACGTCATCACCCGGTATGGGATTGCAACAGGGCGCAAACTTGTAATCGATCTTATCCGAGTTTTCGCCCATTATCAGCAACTCAGCATTTTTCTGAAGCGTTTTTTTAACGGCTTCGTCCATGCTTTCGCCAACATCGGCCTGTGTGTTGATGGGTTTGGGCAGTTTTACTTTGCCCGCTATAACATCGAACTTGTTTAACTCTGTAAGGTCAGTTTTTTTATTGGCTATGCTAAAATGCAAGTCGAGCATTGAAAGCATTTTAAAGTAGTTCATCAGCAACAGCATATTTGCTTCGCTGTCTTCAATCTTCAATTGCTTCAGTTTGCGCTCCAGCACTTCTTTGCCTTCAATTGCAATGCGCTTTTTATCTTCTTTTAGCGCTTGTTTAATAACAGACCGGGCCTTTGCAGTTACTACATAACTAAGCCAATCCTCATTAGGTTGTTGCTTGTTGGATGTAAGTATCTCAACCTGGTCGCCATTGCGAAGTACATGACTTAGCGGTACCAGTTTGTTATTTACTTTGGCGCCGATACATTTTTTACCAACCCCACTGTGAATTTCAAAAGCAAAGTCAAGGGCGGTGGCGCCTTTACGCAAACGTTTTAAATCTCCTTTAGGCGTAAACACAAAAATCTCCTCGCTAAAAAGTTCGTATTTAAAATCGTTCACCACATCAATGGCGTTGGTGTCTGGATTGCTTAATACACTGCGTATTTTATTCAACCATTCGTCCAGTAC
>JAQBNQ010000099.1 GCA_028288545.1 Bacteroidota bacterium | reverse complement strand
TGGTAATATTTTCCCACTCCTAGAAGCGATGAATAAATGAATCAGTTTAAAACCCCGTTAAGATATCCTGGTGGCAAGCAGCGCCTATCTCCATTTATAATTGAAATTCTTGAATCTAATAATATTGTTGAGGGACATTATGCCGAGCCTTACGCCGGTGGAGCAGGTGTAGGCATTGAACTTCTTCTTACCCAAAAAATTGACCGGCTGCATTTGAACGACTCCGATTTTGGTATCTACGCCTTTTGGCATTCAGTAGTGAATAGACCAGAAGATTTGTGTAGGATGATTAGTGCGGCATCATTGACAATTGAAGAATGGAGGTTGAGGCAGCAAATAGTTAAGAAGTGCGACCGAAGGAGCATATTGGAACTAGGTTACAGTGTCTTTTATCTCAATAGATGCAACCGTTCAGGAGTTTTATCTGCGGGGGTTATTGGAGGTATAAATCAAGACGGCAACTACAAAATGGATGCACGTTTTGCTCGCAAGGATTTGATTCAACGTATAGAAGCCATTGCATTACACAGCCACAGAATAAATGTAACAAATTACGATGCCGAATACTACATTGCCAATTACATTCCGAATCTACCACAAAATACTTTAATATATCTCGACCCTCCATATTATGACAAAGGCAGTGAATTATATTTAAACTCCTATAAGAAAAATGATCATGGAAGACTGGCGATCAGCATTCAGCAGGAAATAAACCACAAATGGATACTTTCTTATGACGGTGTGCCAGACATTATAAATCTCTACGCTAATCGCAGACACTTTTTATATAAATTACAATACAACGCTGCTAAAGTGTACAAAGGGGATGAAGTATTTGTCTTCTGCGATGATTTAATATTGCCCAGCGTATGCTCCCTATCTCATATTGAACAAGGAATGAGGAACCTAGTCACACATTAACCGACTTTTACGCTGAAGCAATTACTGACTTAAAATAGAGTATCAACCATGATGGCTCAGCCGGCCCCTAAATCCACAATAGGGTATTTCTACTTTTCAAAAACGCCTTCATAAACCATTGATAATCAATAGGTCGTTTCTACTTCATTCTATTAATAGAAAACCTTTTCCTCCAACTTAAAACGCAAACCTGGGGTCGAGGGGACCTTATAAGCAAAATAAGAGTATAGCTCGCTGTAACCTTTTATATCCATGTTCGTACAACTATACAAAATCATTCTCTATGAAACGTCTGTTTACCACCCTTTTTCTAGCCTGCCTTATACTGTTCGGAAGTTCTTTTAAGAAGCACCGCGGACATGTAGAGCATTATAAAAATGAAGGTTACTTAATGGCCGTTATTGACGGCAGGGTTTTTGAAACCCGCGAGGAAAACAAGTACACCGCCGAGTTAAAGAACAAGTCGGGCGATTTGTTTGCGAGCGCTAACGCTACCCCGCTTACCAAAGTAACCACTTCGGTTAACTTTTTTGGTACCGACTTTAAGGATGACGATAACAACGTGTTTACCGAAAGCCTGGGCTTTGAATATACTTTTGCTGAAAACAACAGCATGGGCGAACCAACAGGCCAGAGAATATCGCTTGATTATAACAACGCTAAATACTATAACGTACCCGGAGAAACAGCTTTAAAGGTTACTAAAATGGAATGGAGCTCGGACCACAGATACTTTATTATGAGCGCCGACTTTGAATGCAAAATGCGCAAATGGGGAGTACCGGCTTCGACCCAGCCAATTGTAAAAGTAAAAGGCAGAGTTGAAAACATCAACGTAACTGTTCCGGCATGGATAGTTTTAAAAAGCCCAACACAGGTTGCACAAGGCGGACAATAGTCCAGATACATAAAGACATTACTGAAGCCGTCATATTTATATGGCGGCTTTTGTATTTAAGCCCTAGCCCGACTGAATGGCTTCAGTCATTCGGGCGAGTCACGAAATACACCACTTAGGCGTAATTAAGGAGAGATACCTAATTTAAAATAGAACGCTGATTAATTATGATTTTTATGATAAATGATGATAATACAGATGCAATCAAACTGCATTTATCATAAGGATCATAACAGATCAGCGTTCTATCTGTATTAATTCATCGTCGCCGTTTCCCTCGGGCCCGTTTGCTGCGCAGTTGTATATTTGCCGCTATGAGATGGACTTATACAATTGCATTACTGGCCGTACTTTTAATTGGGACCTCTTTAAAGCCCGAGGAGGAAGCGAAGGACAAAGGCTCGTTTACCGCCACCGTTGACGGCAAGACCTTTGTACCGAGGGAGGATCAATCGCTAAAAGGAATTTTGGTAAGCAAAACCAGTTCGATGGATGGCCGAACTCCCGCCAGAACGATAATCAGCACCACTATTAATGGTAAATCGTACGATAAAACTGATGGGAAGCCTTTTAACGAGTCAGTACAGTTTGAACTGGCCTATGAAGCCGAAAAGCTTGGCGAGCCCGCTTTGTTTGCTATGGCCCTTCAGTTCAACTCCACCGATTTTTCGATGATAAAGGAGCAAAGCCATATTAAGATAACTCAATTTACCTGGGAAACCGACCACAAGCATTTTAGAATGTGGGCAGATTTTGATTGTAAGATGCGCAGTTGGGGCTACCC
>JAQBNQ010000037.1 GCA_028288545.1 Bacteroidota bacterium | reverse complement strand
AACCCCTGCCGCAGTACACTGCGAGCCGGTAGCATTTGTTTGAAGCGCACCTGCTCCTATGGCAGTATTCCAACTGCCGTTATTGCTATTTAAAGAGTAGGTACCTATGCCAACATTGTTTGACCCCGAAGTATTCACCGCCAGTGAGTAGGCGCCGAAAGCAGTATTGGGCGTTCCGGTTGTATTTGCGGCCAAACTTTTATACCCAACCGCAGTGTTGTTATCTGCCTGGTTGGCTTTAAGTGCATAAGCCCCCACCGCTGTACAATTACTGAAAGTTCCCGCAGTACTCAATGTATAAGCCCCAAACGCGGAATTTGTATTCGCATTATTTGAAGCACTAAGGGAAAGGGCTCCAACCGCCGTATTTGCAGTGGAATTGCCGTTATTAAATCCGTTGCCAACGGTATAACCTATGCACGTATTATAGATGCCCGTATTCAGATTACTACCCAGTGCACCACACGCGCCCAATGTTCCTTCACCGGTATTGAAGGTCCCGGTAATTCCGCTATGATTAGTCGCATCAGAAACATTTCCGTTGACGCCGCACTGTGCCTGCGCTTTATATACCAGCGCAGAAAAGAGCAGCCAAAGAAAAATGACCAGAATATTTTTTTTCTCTTTCATAATAATTTCTTTAATATTTAAATACTTTGTACCTGCGGTTCCCTTATTTTGGAGATTTTCCGCTATCCTTTTCGTAATAACAGGCCTTAATATCTTCGAGTTGAGCGCTTAAGGAATTTATCTTATCGGCTGTCTGATCAATTAATTGCCGCCTCTTTTCAATTACTTTTTGTTGTTCCTGCAGGCCCTTAACCAATGGCATTACAAATTCGCTATACGCAATTTTGTATACATCATGGGCATTGGATGGTGCGGATACTCCATTAAAATCATACCCTGCTTCCTTAGCTGCCTGGGCCACCTCCTGGGCAATAAAGCCAGAGCGGCGAACAGCCATAGAAGGAGCATAATCAAGGCGTCCGGCATCCGCTTGTCCTTGAGAGATAAATTCATCAAGCTTCGCAGTATTCAGATTATAAACCACGGGGCGCAGTCTTTTGATAAATTCTAATCCTTTTACTTCTTCTGTAACGTTGGTTTTAAATCTTCCGTCAGAAAATGTGCCATAGACGCCCGTTGAGGCAATAACGGTAGTGGCAGGGTTACCAATAACAATTTTATTAGAACTATCTACCAAGGTGTAATAACCCAAAGCGGTAGAATTAACGAGCCCATCAACGGTTGCACCCGTTTCGGTGCCTAAAAAAGTGCAGTTATCATGTTTAAGCCATTTATAGCCAGCCTGAAAACCCAGGGCAGTACAACCAAAGGTTTGATTTTGTTTATATAGCGCCTGGTAGCCGGCCACAGTATTATAGCTGCCTGCAATATCATTAGACATTGCTCCGTTACCCATGCCGGTGTTAGAACTACCTTTGGTAAGCAGGTTAAATGTTTTATAGCCAAGCGCGCTATTACTATCTGTTGTTGATGCAGGCAATGAAAGTGCGCCTACAGCTGTGTTGTTATTATTGTGAACGTTGGCGGCAAGCGCACTATAACCGAAAGCAGTATTATCCCCCCCTATAGTATTTGCATACAATGCAAGCCCCCCGAAAGCGACATTATCAGTTCCCGAGATATTATTATAAAGTGCCTGGTAACCTACTGCGCTGATATAGTTTGCGTTATTATTATATAATGCTCCGGAGCCTATCGCCACATTCCAGATACCAGAGGTGTTTTTATACGCAGCCTGGTATCCAAAAGCCGTGCAAGTGTTGCCTCCCAGATTGCTGTAGAGCGCCTGTAAACCACAGGCAATATTTGTAGAGCCAGTTGTGTTAGTCATACTTTGTATTCCTATCGCCGTATTACCGATAGCAGAAACCGCACTCTGCATAGAACCCGCGCCGATGGCAAGATTATTTGTTCCGCCGTTATTTGAAGCAAGTGCGCTAACGCCGAACGCATCGTTGGGAGTTCCAGCTACATTAGCAGCTAAAGCCTGATATCCAATAGCGGTATTATAACTTGCAGTATTCGCGCGAAGTGCCTGAAAACCCACGGCGGAATTAAATTCTCCATGGAGATTTAACTTCAGAGCATCATTGCCTACTGCCAGATTATAGTCACCAGTTGTGTTGGATATCATTGTGGAACTTCCCACCGCCACATTATTTGTAGCTGTAGCATTATTACCCAAAGCGAAAGATCCCAGGGCTTCAGCATAAGATACATTACTGACTACCAATGCAGATGCGCCAACCGCTGTTGGCCCGCCCGAAGTATTGCTGTTCAGGGTATATGCACCTATAGCCGTACACTGATTAAAACTTCCATTAGCCGATAAAGCAAAAAATCCTAAAGCGGTATTTAAACTGCCCGTTTGATTGCCATTTAAGGAATACGCACCAATTGCAGTGTTATCAGCACCTGATGTATTAATAGGTGATGACTGATATCCAATGCCCGAATTGCCACTGCCGGTTAAAGATAAAGACCCTAAAACCCCCGTCCCCAAAGCAGAGTTGTTCGTTCCCAAAATTGGAGACGCATTAAACCTATCTGAAAAATTACATTGTGCGGAGGAACTTTGCCCAATAAGTAACAAAACAGTAATCAAAAAGAGGGAGTAAAAATTTCTTTTCCTTTCCATACTATCGTCTTTTAAAAAAGTGGTGAAATTATTTAGCCGGTCCAAGTGGCGGTCATGTAAAAGAACTTTAATAGTATAAAGGTGTATTAACTGTGGCAACGATAAAACCAGACTTAGTAGATGTAGCAAAATGAAGAGAAAGCGTTCGTCCTGGGCCTGTAAGTGTAAAATCAGGTTCCACAGATTTCTAATCAGCCTTCAAAGTACTCGTTGCGGTTAGCTATTTTTCAAACCGGTCCAAAAAATCACTTTTCATCCTAACGGATACAGGAATTTTCGTGCCATCGGCTATTACCAAATGGCCACCTTTTCCCTTCATGTATTTTGAAACGTGCAATAGGTTTACTAAAAAGGATTGATGGGTGCGGCAGAAGTGTTCCTTATCAAAGATTTGTTCAAAGTAACTAAGTGGTTTACAAGCAACAATTTTTTCTTTTGAACGCAGGAAAAAATTTGTGTAACCGCCATTGGCATTACAATAAAGGATTTCATCCTTTTGCACAAACATCAACCCTTCCATGGTTGGTAGGGCAATCTTTTGTTTGTAAATATCGTGCTGGTTATTATTATGCAGAAATAAATTTGTACGCTGCCGGTATTCGCTCGTGCGATCGGCTAAACGAACTTTATTGATAGCTCCTATTAAATCAGTCTTATCAACAGGTTTAAGAAGATAATCGAGCGCGCATATTTTGATTGCCTTTAAAGCGTAATTGTCATACGCCGTAACGAATATTACATCAAAATAATGGTCTAAAAAATTAGATAGTACGTCAAAACCATCCCCATCCGGCAACTCCACATCCAAAAAGACCAAATCCGGTCGAACATCACTTATCACCTCAACAGCCTGTCTCACCGTTTGAGCCACTGAAAGTACTTCCACATCAGCGCAATACTTTCCAATTAAATTTTTCAAATCACCGGCGCTATGAATTTCATCTTCAACAATTACGGCCTTTCGTTTCATATATCATCTTTTATAACTGGTATGCGAATTTCCGCTCTTGTCCCACTAAGATTACTGTCCAGGTCCGACCGGTCCGTTATTGAATATTCGATCATTGAGCCATGAACCTGGTTAATCGCCCATACATGCTCCCTTATAATTTCTAAAAAATGCACCTGCCCCTTGGCCGCAGTAACGCTTTTATTTTCCAAAGATTTTCGTAGTCCTATACCATTATCTTCTATACAGCAAATTAAGTCATCGCCTTTCCTAATAAAGCTGATGTTTAATTCTCCATGCCTACCAAGTCCACCAAGTTTACCGTGTTTAATCGCATTCTCCACAAAAGGCTGCAGTATCATTGAAGGAAACTCAATATCCTGGTTATTCATGTTTGAGTCTACCGAAATCCGGTAGGTGAATTTACCATTAAATCGCAAGTGTTCCAATTCCAGATACAGGTTCAAAAAATCAATCTCCTCGGAAAGCGGCACGTTTTGCCTGATGGAATTATCCAGGACTTTGCGCACGAGTTTTGCAAAGCTTGACAGGTAATATTCAGCATCCCTTGCATTATTAGATACAATAAAATCCCGGATGGCTGAAAGACAATTAAATATAAAATGCGGATTCATTTGCGCCCGTAACGCCTGCAATTCAAGGTCCGCAATTTTCCTATTAATTCGTGTTTTATTTCTCTCGACCCTCTTGATCCTCAAAATAACTGCTACGGAAAGGATTAGAATAAGTATAAGAGACGCCACAAAAAGCAAAAATACGAACCAGGACCTTTTATAAAAGGGCGCATTAATTTGAAATATGAAAGTAGCAGGAACAAGGCTCGCTATACCCGAATTATTAATACAGCGGACCAAAAATTTATAACTGCCCGGTGGAAGTTTAGTGAATTGGACCGAAGTACTTTTTGTGAAACTCCACGAGGTGTCATAACCCTCAAGGGTGTAGGAATACAGTTGTTTACCGGCGTTTTTATATGTTAATCCCACAAAATCTATCTGGATGAAATTGGTAGAGTAGCTAAAAATATTTGTGTCACGTTGTTTATAATCAGCTTTATCTATTTTCAGACCAGTGATGTAAACAGGTGGAGGAAGCGCGTTATAAATTGACTCCTCAGGATTGAAAACCGTAATACCGGCTTTAGACAATAGCCATATCCATTTACCGCTTTTAATCACCTTTTCAATATCGTCAGACAAGAGTCCATCCGCGCTGTTGAAGGTAGCGACCTGGGCCCGGAAAGGATAGTCTTCAATCTTTATTTTGTTTAGGCCTCTATTCGTTGAGATCCAAATGCAACCTGTATCAATAAATACAGACCTGCACATATTGCTCGTGAGTCCATTGGCCGTGGTAACGTGATAAACCGAATCGTGACACAAAATAATCAAGCCGGCTCCCCTTGTTGCACAAACTATATTTTTACCCCACTTTTTAATATCCACGCACCTCTCTTTGAAAACAGGATTATCATCTCCCAGAAACCGCAAGGAGTCACCAGTCAATGTGTATACCCCATTAACTGTTCCAATTAAAATATGGTTATTATCACCAACACAAATAGTTTCCGTCCGGGCCGGAATCAGGAATGATTTTAAAACTCTTTTTGTACGATAATCAATCTTTACTAACGAGCCATAGTTTCTTGACCAAATATCTTTCCAGCAATCTTCCACCAATTGCCTCGAATCCGACGAATTCCCTGTAGCCTTTTTACTTAACTCAATGCAGCAAACCATACGACTCCCCGAAGAATCAAAAACGACAATTCCCCGGTTGGCTGAAATCCAGATTTCCCCGTCCGAATGGACATACACGTTCCAAACGGGTGAGTAGCCCAAATCAAACAGACGCTTTAGAATTTCCGGATGCGTTTCCCGCAAATTCCGGTTAGCATCGCCCTCGTATAGCTTCTTATCAGCTATTATCCAGACTTTATCCGGTGGCTTTACATGCAAAGAGTTTTCATTGTAAATAGCCGGATACTTAATATTTTCGAAGTAGACAAAATTCTTTGAAGATAAATAGAAGATTCCTTCTTCCAGGGTAGTAAACCAATAACCATTTTCGCGATCCTTTAAAATGCTTGTCACCGATAGCGACTTAAGAAAATTCATTCGAGGCTTTGCGAAGTCATTTAATGCATAAAGCTGAACCCCACCTCCCTTGATTTGGCCAACCCAAAAGCATGAATCATTATCCATCAGTGCTCCAATGACACATTTTATCTGGTCAATAAGTCTGACACTCCCAGAGGAATCTATGATTGCAGACTTATTCTCGTAAAACAAAAAAACGGAGCCATTTATACTTTGAAGTACTGTGCGAAAACCTGAATAGCTAATTGGAATTGCTACATTGATCACACTTCCATTGAACCTTGTCCGTGTTACCAACGTTGAGTCCTGTTGAAGTTCTTCTATGCTTATATAACCGTTACTGATTAAAAAACTTTTTTTAGTACTCAATACTTCAATCTTATTCCAGTTATGGATACCATCGTTCAAGCCCGGAATTATTTTAAAGACGCCTTTTAAAGTAGCCAGATAAATAGTGTCCTGCGGATCAACCCAAATGGAAGTCAGCACTGCTGACCCCAATAGTGCTGTGATCTGACTATTTATCGCAAAGTCCCTCCCGTAAATAGTATCGTTTAAGTAATAACATATCTTCCCGGAGTAGGTACAAAACCATAATCGCCCCTTAGTATCCTCATGAAACTTAAAAATGGTATTATCCGTGAGACCATCTGCGCTGGTATATATCTTGAAATTATAACCGTCAAACCTGCTTACGCCCATGTCGGAAGCTATCCATATGTATCCCTTCTTATCCTGGCATACCGAATAAGTTTCAGAGGCGGGCAGTCCTTCCTTGATAGAATAATGCCTCAGGCAGCTTTGTTGAGCGCCCAGCATTGTAATGTAAAACCAAAATACGAGGGGTAGTATTTTTCTTTTCACAGCATCTCCATTTCAGTTAAGCCGGAAAACTATACTAACTGATATATAATTCCAAATTACACTATTTTAAATTACTCAAAAACTGATTTAATAACTTAGGGATCCGGTGCGTTCAACGTTAAATAAATTTTTGCCACGCGAGATGTCAAAACGTTGTTTGAAAACACATCTTTGACACTCAATACAAGTGAAGAATCTGCGACTTAGGTTCGAACCTCATCAAACGCGCAATTAGATCGGCGCAGTTAATCTACCCGGCTTGCAACATGAATCAACTTTAATTTTTCTTATTCAATCCTTTTTCCGATATGCTGAAGAAGAAATACGCGCTTTACCGCCTACCTTATCATAAACTTCACCAAAAGCCTTTTCACAAACTGGTAAGGTAGTTCTAAGCCGATCGTAAAATGAATGATCAAACATTTTGCGAAGATCATCTTTGGATAAAAGAGTTTTTGCATATAGCGCCTGGTAGCCTTTATTTTCAAGTACAAATTGCTCCAATTCTTGCAGAGCAGCATTTCCCTCAAAGTTCGCTTTGCCAGGCACCCCATACGCTCCAATGTCAACAAACAATTCATCTGTGGTTCCGCTGTTATTGACCGGATGAA
>JAQBNQ010000630.1 GCA_028288545.1 Bacteroidota bacterium | reverse complement strand
TTACCCTCATATTTTGGTTAGTCAACCTCTTAACACTTATGAGGGTTACATTTTTACAGGATGGACCAAAAATACGTATAGAATCATTGGTGGGTCTATGCGTCCTTGTTACCTTTCTATATTTCGGAATCAATGGTAAAGACAAAAAAATAGCAGCTTATTATGGTGAAAAGCGCAACAGGTCTCAGAAAACAGATGGTATTATTGGGGCTATGGGCATTGTTACTGGCACGATTACATTCCTTGTATTGATGATGCTGCAAAAAAAAATGCACATTATAAATTTGGCATTTCATTATTTTGACAATCGCCAGACCAAAGGCTGCATTCCTGTCAACCTATCAACTATCAACGGTCAACTAATTCAAAACCATATTATCTATTAACCTTACTCCGCCAATCTTAGCTGCCACCAGCGCCACCAGCTTTTTGCTTTTCAAATCAACGGGTTCAAGTGTATCTGCATTCCTTATTTCAAAATACTCGGTTTCTATTCCTTTAAAGCCTGATAACCTTTTCCCTCCCCATTCCTGTACCTGTTGTATGTTTGATTTAGGATGGTGAATAGCAGCTTTTACTCCCTTTAATGTTCTGGAAATCTCAACCGCCAGTTTACGGGCCTCAGGGTTAAGCCGTACATTTCTCGAACTCATGGCTAATCCATCTTTTTCGCGCAGGGTAGGGCTGATAACCAAAACAGTTTTTAGTTTTAGTTTTTTGATCAGCTTACTTACAATGAGTTGTTGCTGATAGTCTTTTTGTCCCATAAAAAGCTTGTCAGGCTTCACTATGCGCAATAGTTTTTCAACTATTTGCGCCATGCCGTCAAAGTGGCCAGGGCGATGTTCCCCCTCGAGGGTTTTGGCTAAAAAGCCAAAATCAACCTTGTTTTTGTTTACAAAACCCTCCGGGTACATCTCCTTAACCGACGGCAGGAATAAGACATCGCACCCTACATCGTTTAGCATTTCAATATCCTTATCCAGGGTAGTGGGGTAGTTATCAAAGTCGTTTTTATCGTTAAACTGGGTGGGGTTTACAAAAATGCTGCAAACATTAACTTCACATTGCTGCCGCGATGATTCTATTAGTGAAATATGGCCTGCATGTAGGGCTCCCATGGTGGGAACAAACCCGATTTTTAAGTTCCGTTTTTTCAACTGTTTCAGGTGATTTTCAACGGCTTCTATTTTCTTTAAAATCAACATAAATCAGATGCCTTAACAGTTTTGCACAGGAAAACTATGCTATTATTCGGAATTTTGTTATTATCTTTGCAGTCCGAATTGTAATACTCCATTCATTTCACTCACACAAACCAAACAATAATATGGAAAAAAAGAGAATTCTAATCGTCACCCAGGAGATGGATCCTTATCTCGCGCTCACTGAGGCTTCGAAGATTGCGAATGAACTTCCTAAATACATGCAGGATAATGGCATGGAAATCAGGGTATTAATGCCGAAATTTGGTACCATAAACGAAAGGCGTCACAGACTGCACGAGGTAGTTCGTCTTTCAGGAATTAACGTGATTATAAACGATGAAGATTACCCGTTAGTGATAAAAGTGGCTTCTTTGCCAGGTGCGCGTTTGCAGGTGTATTTCCTTGATAATGAAGACTTTTTCAAAAGAAAATTGGTATTCCACGACGAAAACAATAAATTCTTCGAAGATAACTCAGACAGAATGATATTCTTCTGTAAAGGTGCGCTTGAAACTGTTCGTAAATTTGGTTGGGCTCCCGATATCATCCATTGTTTTGGCTGGATGACCAGTTTGATTCCTATGTATCTTAAAACTACTTATAAGGACGATCCTATCTTCACCAATACAAAGGTTGTTTACTCAGTTGCTAAAAACGAGTTTAAAGACATATTGAAGAACGATTTTACGACCAAGCTTGCTATTAGCGAAGATATTTCGAAAAAACACCTTGATTTCTTTAAGGCAGGTGACAACACCAGCTTAAACATTGCCGGTTCGGAATTTGCCGATGGGCTTGTTGTTGGCGACGCTTTGGACGAAAAGGTTTCAAGTTTTGTTAAGAAAGCTAAAGGCAAACAAGTACTTAAAATGACCGATAAGGAAGAGAATCCACTGAACTTGCTGAATGAATTCTATCAAAATATTCTTGCGAACTAAGCGTTTGAATGCTTTATTTGCAACCGGCAAACTCAGAAATCCAAATTGAAAAATAAATTCATCCTCTTAACAGCACCGGCAATTATTTGCTGGTGCTTGTTTTCTTTACAGGCGTGTAAGCAGCCTCTTATTGGTGATAAGACCCTGCTTAACAAGAACGATAGCCTGAACGTTGCAAAAGATACCCTGGTATTACAGGTTGCTACACTCTTCGAAAAACCTTTGATTACGAGCGGAGCCTCGCAAGGGTTGTTAGGCAGTTTGTACGACCCCAATTTTGGAACTACATACTGCAGCCTTTATGCCCACTTCGAATTAACCAGCAGTAATATCAGTTTCGGTATTGGTCCCGTATTGGATTCAGCCGTTTTTTCGTTGGCTTATAATGGCCAATACGGATTATGCAAGGTACCGGTAGACGTGTCCCTGTATGAAATGAACCAGGATATGTATGACTCGCTGACTTATTATTCAAATACTTCTTTCCAGGTTAAAACACCGCCTATTGGCCAGTTACATAGTTTTGTTCCTGACCTTATTGACAGTGTACCTGTGCAGGGAGGAAGCCTGCCTGCCGAATTACGCATTAGGCTTACCGATGCCTTCGGAAACAGGATATTACATGCAGATTCTTTAAATGTTTTATCATCCAATCAATCTTTTTTGAGCTACTTCAAAGGAATTTATTTAACCACCAACTCTAATACTGTTGGCAATGGTTTGCTTGCTCTTAATCTGCCTTCGTCACTTTCTGGCATTACCTTGTATTATCACAATGGCGATGGAATTCCGCTTACCTATTACATTCCTATTTCAGGCGCTGCTGTAAATCACTTTGATAATATTTATACCGGTACACCGGCTGCTACGGCCGCCAATTCTTCCGCTGCACAGCCAAAGCTTTACTTACAAGGCGGCGCGGGTACAAAAGGAAAACTGACGATCACCAATCTTGCTACTCTCCCCAAAAACATCGGCATCAACAAGGCAGAATTTATTTTCTCTCAAACTGCCGGTGATACTGCCTACGCTGCCCCGTTTCAACTCAGCCTGTTTAGAATTGACGATGCAGGTAACGGCCAGTATTTAGAAGACCAGGGATTGAGCACTTTTGGTGGCTCTCTTTTTACCGAAAACATCAATGGCGTTTATATTAACCGTTA
>JAQBNQ010000470.1 GCA_028288545.1 Bacteroidota bacterium | reverse complement strand
CTTAATGGTAAACCTGTTGGAGAACATAGCCAGTCTTATAGTATTAAATATCAGCGAAACGGCAAAAACAAGCAGGGCACAGGCCACAATCAAAATCACAAACGAGTCGCGGTTAACTTTTTTATCCAAAGATTCCAGTATCAGGTTTTGAACGTTAACCTGTTTTACCTCCGCAATTTTCGCCAGGTCGGCCTTGATAAAACTGATACTATCCTTATTGGCAAAGTCGCCGTGCAGGTTAAGGCTGAAAGAAGCATAAAGCGGGTTAAAGCCTAATATATCCAGGAAATTCTCACCCAGATCTTTTTGCAATATTTTAGCAGCTTCGTCTTTAGAAATATACCTTACATTTTTAACGTAAGGTTTGCCCTCTACCATCTTTTGAACGGCGGCTACCTTCTCAACTCCTAAACTATCTCTTAAAACTACCTCTACCGCCAGGTTCTCCTTAAGCCCAATGGAGGACTTATGGGCTTCAAAGCCCCAGGTAGCGGCAAGGCCCAGTACAAATAATACCAGGGTTATACCAAAAATGGCATCAAAGTAGGATGCGTGTTTGCCGTTGGTCAACTTAAATAATTTTATTGCATCAAACTTAACCTCAACAAGTCTATTTCACAACTATGTTTCGGGGTTTTAATTGTTGACTGTCTAAAAAAACTTCACAACTTTTATCACTTCAGCCAAGCCGTCCCCAATAAAAAAACCGCCCCAATTTCAAGAGCGGTTTTCTGTATTTGTTTCTGTAGTTCTGGCGTTTTGCAAATCAATGCTCATCCTCGTTAAAGAAGAAATCTTCTTTAGTGGGGTAGTCGGGCCATATATCTTCAATGCCCTCATACAGTTCACCATCATCATCTAATTCCTGTAAATTCTCTATTACTTCCACCGGTGCTCCCGAGCGGATAGAGAAGTCAATCAACTCATCCTTTGTGGATGGCCAGGGGGCATCTTCCAGATATGAGGCCAATTCAAGCGTCCAAAACATAGGCTATTTCCTTTTTTCTATTAGGGCGCAAAAATAATTTTTTCTAAATAAGAACAAACTCATTGTACTTTTTTTACCAGAAATTATTCCGCACCGATTGTGAACATTGAATATTACACTAAAACTTCAAAAAACAGTTCCGGATAATTAAATCATAAGCATTACATCTCCGTAGGTGCTAAAGCGGTACTTTTCTTTAACAGCCACCTCGTAGGCTTTCATTATAAGGTCATACCCGCCAAAAGCACTTGCCATAATTAACAAACTCGACTTAGGCATATGGAAATTGGTCATCATGGCGTTAGCTATGCTAAAGTCATACGGTGGGTGAATAAACAGGTTGGTCCATCCTTTATAAGGCTTCAGGTAATGTTCAGCCGAAACCGCCGATTCAATAGCCCTCATAGTGGTAGTACCAACAGCGCAGATCTTTTTATGAGCATCCTTTGCCGTGTTAACCACTTTTACCGCCTTTTCGGGGATAATTATTTCCTCAGCATCCATCTTGTGCTTGCTAAGATCTTCTACATCAATAGTGCGGAAGGTACCCAGGCCTGTATGGAGGGTAACCTCAGCCAGCTCGATGCCTTTAATTTCAAACCTCTTTAACAATTCGCGGCTAAAGTGCATTCCGGCGGTTGGTGCTGCTACAGCTCCTTCCACGCGGGCATAAACTGTTTGGTAACGCTCGGCATCCAAAGGCTCAACCGGGCGCTTAATATACTTAGGCAGGGGTGTTTCGCCCAAACCGTATAATACCTTTTTAAACTTTTCGTAATCGCCATCATACAAAAAGCGGATCGTTCTGCCGCGGCTGGTAGTGTTATCTACTACTTCAGCTATCAGGTCGTCATTTTGACCAAAGTAAAGTTTGTTACCAACGCGTATCTTACGGGCAGGGTCAACCAGTACATCCCATAAAAACTGGCCCTGGTTCAATTCGCGCAGTAAAAACACTTCAATCTTGGCGCCTGTCTTTTCTTTGGTACCGTATAAGCGGGCAGGAAATACCTTGGTATTGTTCAGTATCAGTACATCACCGTCGCCAAAATACTTTAACGAATCAGAAAATTTCTTGTGTTCGATCTTTTTTGTTTTGCGGTCAATAACCATCATGCGCGATTCGTCGCGGTTCTTGGCAGGGTATTGTGCAATTAGTTCTTTGGGAAGATTAAAACCAAAACTGGAGAGTTTCATAATTTATATTGGATTTTGAATTTTACGGAATTCAAACTGAAATTTCCGTTGCAGCAATAGCGCTGAAATTTCGAGCGGCAAAAATAACTTTAGTATCTGAATAACAAAGCCGATGTGGAAACTTATTTGGCCTAAAATTTCAGCTCGCACACAATACCGTAGTGGTCTGACAGGTATTTTTTGCCTTTTTTGAGGACGCTTACAAAGCGTTTAACAGATTTTATTTTGATGCCGTTATTGCGCACCAGTATATAATCGTAAGTAGTTTTGTTTTTAACCCCGAAACTCTGGGCTATGTTATTGTTACAGCCGTCATAAGTGCACTTTTCAATCCCTGATATTTCACCGTTCTCAGCTCCAAAGCAGTCAAGCATAGCGCAGTAGCGTTCTTTTATCTCTACTTCGGTATTCATATCACCGCAAACCAGTTGAGGCACTCCTTCCCTTCTGTAGGGCGCTAACAGTTCCATGTATATCTGGTCCATTTGCTTGTACCGGATGTTCTGGTACTCATCTGCCTGCAAGTGCGTTCCCATTACCTGGAAAGGTTTACCATTCCAGGTGCCTTCCAGCAACATTGCCCCTTTCCGTACCAAACAGTCCCAGGTGGCACAATCGTTAAACTTAATCGTTTTAACAATGCTCATCTTCACTTTACTTAAAACCCATACGCCGCCGTTACTTTTTAAGTTAGGCGTATTATTAACCGGGCCATATTGAAATTGATATTGAGATCCCAGACCCGCTAATATTATTTTGCGTGATGCCGGCAAAAAAGCCTCTTCAAAAACGATGATATCAAAGTCTTTATCCTTTAACTCAGCCACAATAGCATGGGCTCTTTCGCGTCTGCCTTTACAAGGTGCTAACTTGGGCAACATGTAAATATTCCACGAAAGTATCTTCAAATTGCGCTCATCATCCACGTTTTCACCAAGTGGTTTCCCTATGGGCACAGCCATTAACGCGGAGTCTCTAAAGCCAATAAATAAGAGCAGAAGAAGCCCGATTTTTAAGAAATTCATAGTAGGGAATTAAAAAACGATGAGATTTGCGGCTAAACTAATTCAAACAAAATCAAAGAGAGCCCGATTCGTAAGAATTAATATTTTTTGTACTTTTTGGCGAATATTCCGCAATGAACAAACATCAACTCTCTATAGATATTAAACATGAATCGAAGCTAAAAGGTTTCGATTCATGTGGTATTTCTAAAGCAGAGCGCTTAGATGATGAAGCAAGAGTTTTAGAAGCATGGCTTAATCAAAACCTGAACGGCAAGATGGCCTACATGGAAAACCACTTTGAAAAACGTGTTGACCCAACAAAGTTAGTAGAGGGTGCTAAGAGCGTTATTTCACTTTCGTACAATTACTATACAGATCTCAAACAGGCAGACACTTCAGCTCCTCAAATAGCCATGTACGCCATGGGCAAAGACTACCACGACGTAGTACGCGAAAAGCTGGAAGCTCTATTCACTTTCATTAAAGAAAAAACCGGGCAGGTAAATGGCCGGTGCTTTGTTGACTCGGCACCGGTGTTGGAAAAAGCCTGGGCCCAACGAAGCGGCATTGGCTGGGTAGGAAAGAACACCAATATATTGACCAAGCAACGGGGCTCTTATTTCTTTTTGGCGGAGATAATACTGGATATTGAACTGGAATACGACAGCCCCGTTAAAGACTATTGCGGAACCTGCACCAAATGCATAGATGCCTGCCCTACCGGTGCAATTTACGAGCCTTATAAGGTAGATGCATCTAAATGCATCTCGTATTTTACTATTGAACTAAAGGATGAAGTTTTGCCTCAACAGTTTAAAGGTAAACTGGAGAACTGGATGTTTGGCTGCGACATTTGCCAGCAGGTTTGCCCCATTAACTCGCAATCGAAAAAACACAACGAAGCCCAATTTGAACCCAAACCGGAATTGCTTTCAATGACCCGGCAAGACTGGCAACTATTAAGTGAAGAAACATTTAAGGAGTTGTTCAAACATTCCGCTGTAAAGCGCACAAAATTTAAAGGCCTGAAAAGAAATATTGAGTTTTTGAGGAAGTAAATAAATGTTTTAGCAAAACCGCGAGGGGGGTAGTCACTTTGGGGGGTAATCATTTTTTTAAATTTTAAAATTCGAAAAGCAGTGCCAAAAATTTCATAATAAATTGATATACAACTATTTGTAATTTACATATTACAAAAAACAGGGGTAGTCACATTGCAAAAGTGACTTCCCCTTTAACCGCCCTTTAACCGGGAATTCCCCCATTTCTGTTTCCAAATTTGGCAACATGCCTAAAATTTTAAACCCTATTTTCCGTTTTTAAAATTAAAAATCATGAAATCAACCCTTACCACGCTATCAATTATTTGTGTACTTATTATTACAGCCTGCAACGATAAAAAGACGGCCCTCGTTACCAATATTTCGCCCAACAAACAGGTAACCACCAAGGTAACAGCCACCCGTCCCTCAGCGGTGGACCCTTGGAAGGTGGAGATAAAGGTAAAGGCCTATGATTTTAAAGAAGGCTATCTAAGCCTCGAAGTTTATTCGGATGATATCAACGATAAAAACGTAACCTTTGATTGGAAGGATGATAAAAACTGTCTCATCACGATACAACAACGCGACGGAGCACCACGCAAATTTCAGTTGCTTACAGATTCGCACCAGGTGCAGTTGGGGGAGATTTAGAGAATTTCGGAATGCGGATTTCGGAATGCGGAATTAAAATACATTACTGCCCGGCTGTTCAATCCGAAATTCGAATTCCGAAATCCGCCTTACTTAGTATAAATATAAGCCAGCCAAATCAGCAAAAACTGGATTGGCAAACGTGCCCAAAGCGCAATAGGGCTAATACCAAATTTATCCGGATGCAAGGCCATATATATATTGGCAGGAAAGATGGCGACAAGCAATGCAATGGTCCCCCAGGCAGCCCAAACGCGGGTGGCAGGCACCATTAATCCAACCCCACAAAGTATTTCAGCAACGCCGCTGATAATAACCAGCCCGGCGGCAAATGGCAACCAATCCTCCAGCATCCTTGTATAAAACCGCGGATGCCAAAAGTGATTAACCCCGGCAACTATATATGCCACCCCTAAAACAAAAACAAAGTAATTTTTCATCGCAGTAATTTAAAAGTAATAGAACGCTGATTTTCATTATTATCATTATCTGTTTTGATAATTTTTATACTGAAAATAATGATGATAAGCGTTCTATTGTATTTGTATTAATGTATTCTATCACCCCTTACATCCAAACTCCTCATCACTCCCTCCTCGTATTGCAGCCATTCATCCCAACGCGCCAGTACTTTTTCCTTCCCACCAATATCGCAGGCCATATCCAAGAACAAGCGATAGTGCCCGGCCTCGCTTACCATCAGGTTTTTATAAAACTGCTTCAACTCCTCGTCCTCAATATTTTTCGAAAGCAATCTGAACCGTTCACAGCTTCTTGCCTCAATAAGCGCAGAAAATAAAAGCTTTTCTGATAGCGAATCCCCGCGGGCACCTCCATTGCGTATAAACTTGTTCAATTCATTTACATACTTGTCCTTACGCTGTCTGCCAAGTTTAAGTCCTCTTTTTTTTAATTGCTCAAGCACCAATTTAAAATGTCCCCATTCCTCCGCAACAATTGGTGTAAGCGCTTCCACCAACTCCTCATAATCCGGGTAATTCTGAATCAACGAAATAGCCGTAGAAGTAGCCTTCTGCTCGCAATAAGCATGGTCAGTCAATATCTCCTCTATAGATTTCCCCGCCAAATCCGCCCACCGCGGGTCTGTTAATAATTTTAAGCCAAGCATGTTTTAATTTCAAGTTTCAAATTCCAGGTTTCAAATTATCCTACTACTTCTAACCTGCCCACCAGCAAGCTGTTTCAATTTGCATTTCCAATTATCACATCATCACATTGTCACATTATCACATTGTTTTCACTCCATCCCCAATCTCCGATTCATATATTTCACAATCCAACCCGGTAGCTCGTTTATATTTCCAGCCCACAATATGCTTTAACTCCTCCACCGAGTCTTTATGAACAATGGCTATCGCACAGCCTCCAAAACCTCCGCCGGTCATACGGGCTCCCAGGCAGCCTTTAATTTTTTGCCCCTCTTCTGCCAGGGTATCAAGTTCTAAACCGGTTACCTCATACAAATTTTTAAGCGAAGCGTGTGACGCATTCATTAGCCTGCCAAAGGTAGAAAGATCATTAAACCTAAGCGCCTTTACCGATTCTTTAACCCGCAGGTTTTCGGTAACAACATGCAATGCCCGCTTCCTTATAATCTCATCCTTAATGGCATCAAGTTGCGGCACTGTTGCTTCGCACAAATTTTTTATGCCTGATGTAACCTGTAAAATTCGCAACGCTTCATCCGACTCTGCTTTGCGCTCATTATACTTTGAATGAATCAAAGACCGCGGCTTTTTAGTGTTCATTACCAAAAGACAATAATCGTTCAACTCAATAGGTATGTAACTATGTTCAAGGGTAGCACAATTAAGCAGAATCGCATTATCGGCCTTGCCAAGCGCAACGGCAAACTGATCCATAATACCACACTTAACGCCAATAAAATCATTTTCCACCATCCGGCAAAAATCAGCAAGCCATACCAGGTCAATTTTACTTTCGCTCTGCTGCAAAAGCATAAATGCTGTCAGCACTTCTATAGCGGCGGACGATGAAAGTGCAGAACCCCCCGGTAAGTTACTTTCAAAATGAATATCACAAGGTGGCACAAAATGCCCTTCCTTTTTTAACTGTGTGATAATACCAATGGGGTAGTTCGTCCATTCATTGCTGGCATCATACACCAGTTCATCAGCCAGGTCAATTTCCTTAGAAAAATTATGAGTGGCCGAGTGCAAACCTATTTTATTGTCATCCCGCTTTTTGAATGTGCCCATAATGCCGATAGTGAGGGCAGCCGGAAGCACAAGCCCGCCGTTATAATCAATATGTTCTCCAATAAGGTTAACTCTACCGGGAGCAAAATATTTCTTCATCATTATTCTTTAGCGAAAATCGTAACCATAAACCTCAACTCAAATAAATAGAACTAAACTCAAGTCCTCCCCTTCGGGGAGCCTGCCTGCCGGACAGGCAGGCCTGCCTGCCGGATATGCAGGGATTTAGGAGGGGCCGCCTTTATTTTGCCCCTCAAAATTGCCGCGCACTCATCTACATCTAACGGATTTGCTGCCGCACCAGCTCCCATTTCACTGCCCGAGTACCATTTAATTTTATCCTTAGCACGTAACGGTGGATAGAACTCAATATGAAAGGCGTAGTACTTTTCAGCATCAGCATATTTTTTTGAGTTTACCGGTGTTTGATGAATGCACATCATATACGGAAACGGCCGGTTATACACTTTATCGAATGCCGCAGTTAATTTCTTCAGCACCTGAACCAGGTCCTTCTTTTCGGCAAGATCAAATTGATTGATGTTGCCTTTTAAATTCTTGTTCACCACAAAAACACCAAAAGGATAATCGGTAAAGTACGGTATGTAGGCGATAAAACTTTTATTCTCATAAACAACACGCTTCTTATCCTTCGTCTCGGCCTTATTCAGATCTGCAAACAGGTTGCGTTTGTTATCGCGATAATACTTTTTGCAGTTCTCCAACTCTTCGCGGATTTTCAAAGGAACAAACGGGTAAGCGTAAAGCTGACCATGCGGGTGTGCAATTGTTACACCCACTTCTTCTCCCCTGTTCTCAAATTCAAAAATGTATTTAATGCGCTTATCTTTTTTGATCTCTTCAAATCTCGAGTTCCATAACTCCACCAGTTTTAAAAGATGCGCATCACTTAACTGATAAAATTGCTTGTCATGGTCAGGCGAATAAAGTATAACCTCGCACTTACCTACTGCTTCGGCATTTTGTAAGATCCCTTTGCTCCTATTCTTAATTTTTTGGGGCTTAAGCGACAGCGCCGGAAAATCATTCGGATAGGCCAGCACATCATAATGCTGCGGTACGTTTCCGCTACCCGGACAAAAAGGGCAATGATCTTTCGGCAAATGCGGACGGTTTTGCCTGTTGGTGGCCACCATGGTCCAGGTGTCAAGCAAAGGGTTCCATCTTAATTCAGGCATAGTGCCGCTAAAATAATCAAGAAGAATTGCAGAGTGCAGAATTATTGCGCACCGGGAAAACAGCGGAGAAAGACAATTATTTTATTTTGTGCTTTTTGCTTATGTATTTTGTATTCTCTGCCTTTCCTCTCCGTGCGATAAAATAAGGGGAAAATCATACTATTTTAGCGCCAATGAAATTTCTCATTCTCAGGTTTTCCTCCATTGGCGATATCGTTCTTACCACGCCGGTAATTCGCTGTTTAAGAAAAAAATATCCCGATGCCGAGATTCACTATGCCACTAAAAAAGCATTCGCCTCTATCCTGAAGAACAATCCTTACATTAATAAAATTCATTTACTGGGCGACTCTATATCAGAGCTTATCACCAAACTCAAGGAAGAAAAATTCGACTACATAATTGATCTTCATCACAACCAAAGAACTTTGCTGATAAAACTACAGCTGGGTGTAAAATCATTTTCCTTCGATAAGCTGAATATTGAAAAATGGTTGATGGTAAATTTTAAGATAAACCGTTTGCCCCAAAAACACATTGTTGATCGCTATCTTGAAACCTGCAGTCAATTAGGTGTTATAAATGATGGTGAAGGTCTTGACTATTTTTTAGCGGATGAAGATGATGTAGATTTAAAAACACTGCCCAATGCTTTTCAGGCAGGCTATATTGGTTGGGCCATAGGCGCCAAACAGAACACCAAAAA
>JAQBNQ010000616.1 GCA_028288545.1 Bacteroidota bacterium | reverse complement strand
CTGGTGGTTCGCGGTTCGGCTATGCTCACTGTGACACGCTTACCATGACATTACTGCTCAAATCCACAAATCTGTTTTTTCTGTTAATTTTGAGGGGTTATGCAAAAACTGCTATCGAAAACGAATGGGGTGATTGAAAAAGCCCGTAAACTGAATGCTTTGTATATGAAGCTGCAGGGTGCGCATGGCGAGTTGCAGGGTGAACTGAAAAGAATGCAGTTGGCGCTTGAGGCTGAACAACTTAAAAACAGCGAGTTGAACAATAAGATTAAAATAATTAAGTTAGCGCAAAATATAGGTTCCGAAAGGACGGATGAGAACGCCGAAGTTTTGGAATTGAAAAGAAAAGTGAATGAATACATCAGGGAAATTGACAATTGCATAGCGATGCTCAATGACTAGATATGGCGGAGAAGAATGAAGCGGTCAATATCAATGTTTTAATTGCGGAGCGGCTCTACCCCTTAAAGGTTTTGAAGAGCGATGAGGAAAAAGTACACAGTGCAGTAAAGCTGGTGAACGAAAAGATAAAGGAGTACCAGACTCTGTATGATGGAAAAGACAAGCAGGATTATATGGCCATGTGCCTTCTTAATTTTGCTGTGGAGCATGAAAATCTTCAAAACGCCCAGGAGGAGAACAACCGCTTAATGGATGAAAAGATGACAGAATTAGAAGAAGTGCTTTCGGGCGCTGCTAAATAAATCTTTAAGTCTTTCCGCAAATTACCCCCCTTTGTATTCACAATTTAATTTTCCTTTTGCTTTTTATAGCGGCATTAGTTTGTTGTGAACGACTATTATTAATTCACCATAAATAACCCAAAATGGATATCACAATCATCATAGTCATTTCGGCAATATTGTTTGCCGGGGTAGCTGCGGTTGGAAGTTTCTTTTGGGGCAGGTCTATCACCCAAAAAAGTAACCAGGAGATAGAGCAAAAAGCAGAGGAGGAAGTTAAAAAGAAACTTGCCGAAGCTAAAACTGCCGCAGATAAACTTATTGCAGAAGCCCAACGTAATGCCGAAAATACCAAAAAGGATAAGATGCTGGAAGCAAAAGAAAATTTCATCCAGCTAAAATCGAAGCACGAAGCCGAAGTTGCCGAACGCAATAAAAAGGCAATTGAAAAGGAAACACAGGTTAAGCAATTGCAAAGTGAGGTAAGTACAAGAACCGCAGAAATATCGAAAAAGGAAAAGGAAGTTGACAGTTTACGCGATAATTTGAACAAGCAGCTGGAACTGGTAAATACCAAGAAGGACCAGTTGGAAAAGAGCCATGAAATATTTGTTTCGAAGCTGGAGCAGATAAGCAATTTGACGAAGGAAGATGCCAAGAAGGAATTGATTGAAAACATGACCAAGGAAGCCGAAAGTGAGGCTTTAAGTTTAACGAAAACCCTGATTGATGATGCGAAGAGCAAGGCTAATAAAGAGGCCAAAAAAATCATCATTCAAACCATACAAAGAACTGCTGCTGAAAACGCGATAGAGAATACGGTTTCGGTATTTAACCTGGATAGCGATGAGCAAAAGGGCCAGATAATTGGCCGGGAGGGAAGAAATATCCGCGCATTGGAATCGGCTACAGGTTGCGAGTTTGTGGTGGATGATACGCCCGAAGCAATTATCATTAGCGGGTACGATCCGATAAGAAGAGAAATAGCCAGGCTTTCGTTACAGCGATTGGTGGCAGATGGACGTATTCACCCTGCACGTATTGAGGAAATAGTAGTAAAGACCAAGAAGCAATTGGAAGAGCATATCCTTGAAATTGGCGAAAGAACGGTTATTGATATGGGCATCCAGGGAATGCAGCAGGAGTTGATCCGCTATATTGGCAGAATGCGTTTCAGGTCGTCGTATGGTCAAAACCTGTTACAGCACAGCCGCGAGGTGGCCAATCTTTGCGCTACAATGGCGGCAGAATTAGGATTGAATCCGAAACTGGCGAAAAGGGCTGGTTTGCTGCACGATATTGGCAAGGTGCCTGATGAGGAATCGGAATTGTCACACGCATTACTAGGCGCTAAACTGTGTGAAAAGTATGGCGAACATCCTGCCATTATTAACGCCGTTGGTGCCCACCACGATGAAATGGAAATGAAGTATGTTATTTCTCCTATTATACAGGCTTGTGATGCTATTTCGGGTGCGAGGCCAGGTGCACGTAGGGAAATAATGGAAGGCTACTTATTGCGTATTAAGGATTTAGAGGCTTTGGCGCAGAATTTTGAAGGGGTAGAAAAGGCATATGCCATACAGGCAGGAAGGGAACTTCGGGTTATTGTTGAAGCTGATAAAGTGGACGACAAAAAGAGCGAGGAACTTTCGTTCGCTATCTCTCAAAAGATAGAGAAGGAAATGACCTATCCCGGCCAGGTAAAAGTTACAGTTATCAGGGAAAAAAGAAGTGTTAGCGTAGCCAGATAAAAATTACCCTTACTCACAACGTTTTTGGTTAAATTCCTGTCTATGTAGACAGGAATTTCTTTTTTAAGCCCAAAACAGTATCTTAGATAATAATTTTACCCCAAAAAACCTCAATCCCGACATGAGAAAACTTTACTTGTTGCTGTTTGTATTTGTTGCATTGAATGGATTTTCGCAAAGTAATTACACAATCCTTGGATCGGCACAACAGTTATCTGGCTGTAATTGCTTTCAGCTAACCTGCGATTGTCAGAATGAAGCCGGTGCCTTTTTCCAAAACCACACCATTAACCTCAACAATTCGTTTGACTTTACTTTTGCCATTTACCTTGGTAGCAATGGTAATTTTGGGAGTAGCGGATACGGACACTCGGCCGATGGCGAAGTTTTCGTTTTGACTACTAACCCGAATGGGTTGGGAGCGGGCGGTGGTGGTTTAGGATACGGTAATCCATCTACACAGCCGTGCTCATTTGCTATTGAATTTGATACCTGGGATAACAGTGGCTGGGATCCGGATGATCACCACACAGCTTATGAATCGGGCGGACAGGTAACACATAACCTTGCCGGACCTATTGATGGCTCGGGAAATGGTGGAACTATGGCAGATGGTAACTGGCACACTATACGTGTGGTTTGGGATGTTACTACCAGTACTATGACCGAGTATTATGATGGCAATATGAGAATCAGCCAGGTAATACCAAACCTCGTGTCGAGCATTCTTTGTGGTAACCCTATTGTTAACTGGGGCTGGACAGCAGGTACAGGTGGTGGACACAACACGCAGCAAGTTTGTACTAAAAATATTTCGAGCTGGACGGCAGGAACTGATTACGAAAGTTGTACCCCAACTATACAGTTTACTGATGTTTCTACTGCCAATGCCGGAAGCATAGCCTCATGGGCATGGGATTTTGGTGATAATACTACTTCCAACTTACAAAGCCCTTCTCACACCTATTCAGGCAATGGCACTTTTAATGTTACATTGACCATTACCGATGTAAATGGTTGTGTAAATACTTTTACCCATTCGGTAATTATCGCTCCGCCAATTACTCTTTCGCCTGTTGCACTTAACGATCCTCCTTGCAACGGCGGTACTAACGGCAGTATTGATACACACCCATCAGGTGGCTTTGGTCCTGCAGCAGGTTTTGGTGGGTACAATTATACATGGAATAATACGCCACTAACAAACGATAGCTCATTTGTTGGTCACGGTGCCGGCACTTATACGGTAAGCGTTACCGATGGGGTTTGCACCACCACGGCACAATACACTTTAAATCAACCCCCACCATTAACTGCTACTGTTTCACATACAGATGCACCTTGCGGTGGAACCGGTTCAGCAACTATTGTTATAAGCGGAGGAGTA
>JAQBNQ010000606.1 GCA_028288545.1 Bacteroidota bacterium | reverse complement strand
CGGTAGGTTATGATGATAACGATGATAAGATGGTGAAAGACTTTTTGGATCAAAGCGCCGAAATGCTGGAGATTGCCGGATTGAAGGATATCACCAAACACGATACCCACCAGGCCCCCGGACTGGACATCCACGAAATGGGCGGCTGCAGAATGGGTCATGACCCTAAAACATCATTACTAAACAAATGGAATCAGCTGCACCTATGCAATAATGTGTATGTAACCGATGGAGCCTGCATGACGAGCACAGGTAACCAAAGCCCCTCTATTTTATATATGGCCTTTGCCGCACGGGCTGCCAACCATGCTGCAGCCGAAATGAAGAAGGGGATTATATAAACTGCAAAAAATCTGTCTAAAGGACTCCTTCGGAGAGCCTATCGAAGACGCCCTGCAATAATGGTTTCATCGGAAATATCTACATTGCATCCAAATCAATGATGATATTGAATTGAATATTAAAAACCCATAATACTGTGTACAAAAAGCTCACCCTGTTATTTTTATTGTTTACCAATTGCGCCCTGGCGCAAACCGGTGATGACTGGGCGTTAAAAGAGAATAATGATGGTGTAAAGATTTTTACACGCAATGTAGAAAACTCAAAAATTAAAGCCATAAAGGTGGAGTGCGAGCTGGATGCAACACTTTCGCAGCTGGTTGCGGTTTTAATGGATGTAAAGAACAGTGAGGAATGGCTTTACCATACAGCATCCAATTACATTGTAAAGCAGGTATCGCCATCGGAGTTGTATTATTATTCACTTGTTGAGATGCCATGGCCGGTAAGCAACCGTGATTTTATTGCACACCTTAAAGTATCGCAGGATGCAGTTACCAGGGTGGTAACCATTGACGCCCCCTGTGTTGCCGATATGGTGCCTGTAAAATCTAAAGTGGTCCGTATTGATAACTCTAAAGGTAAATGGGTATTATCGCCAGCGGGTAAAAGCCGGGTAAAAGTTGTTTACACGCTCCATGCCGACCCGGGTGGCAGCATACCCGCCTGGATAACCAACCTATTTGTAACCCAGGGGCCTTCGCAAAGCTTTAAAAAGTTAAAAGTGCATTTACAAAAACAGATTTATAAAAATGTAAAGCTGGACTATATTGTAAATTGAGCCCGGGTGTTTGAAATTATGCCACAAGCCCGCACGGTTTTAATCTTTTTGGCGTTCCCGTTTTGTCCTGAGCACAGTCGAAGGACGGGCCGTGCTATCCGCTCATACGCCTGCAAGCATTAGGCGCGTGGCCGGTATCCGCTGCTATCACTAACGCGAGTGTTTTCCTGTAGTCTGAAGATTACGGAGCATAGTAGTCCGGAGTTATAAACTTCGGACAGCAGTGCGAATTGAAAATTTCCAATATTTTTCAATTATATTTACATACACCTAAATCTTTAATATGAAAGCCAAGTGTACAAATCCCAAATGTGGCTTAGAATTTGATTCCCAAGTAATCCAAGCTGAAGGTATTGCAAGAAATATAACAATTGTAAATTCTAGAACTGATTGCCCAAAATGTGGTCATATTGCAAAATTACAAGATGGTGTATTTGATTTTGAGGGCAGTTTTGCAACTCTTATCAAAAGTTTTTCATCAGCAGAAATGGAAGAATTTAAACTTTTAGCAACGAAATTCGATGCGGATGGTGGTTCCGAAGCAGATTTTTTCGAAGGTGTCCGAAAAATTAATCCATTAATCGAAACGGCGCTCAAAAAACTAATTCAAAATATAAAAGATGTTCCTTTTAAAGAATGGCTGAAGATCTTAATACTTTCATTAGGAATTATATATGGTGACAAGGTTTCAATCAAGGATGTAAATATCAATATTGGAACAACGACCAATAATAATGTAATTAGTGCTTCATCAACTACTTTAAAAGAAAGGATGGAAAGAGCTTCACGGAAAAATAATTTGAAAAAAATTAAAACTCATCATCAAAAAAAACATAAGCATCATAAATATAAGGACAATGGTTGTGAGGTAAAACCTAAAAATGATGATGCGAAATAACTAACAGTATGATCCTTGCTAATGAATTTACCGATACTGTTTCTACGCTTGCATCAATCATTGCGGCAATAGCTGCCTTAGGAACGTTTGCTTTACTTTATGCAACGTTTGGCTTACAGGCTTTTTCATCAAAAGAACAGTTAAAGGTTACAAAGGCTCAGATGAAGCTTTTGGAAGTAGAATTAATAAGACATCGAGAAGAAATTAAACCCAGATTTGATGTTGAACGATATCGCAAACCTTTTCATTACTCGTTTGACCCAGAGGGAACCTTTACCTTCGACCTAAAATTTACTTTGAATGAAAACCCAACACCTATATTTAGTATGAGAGTTCAAGAAGGTTCAAAAGGTATAGATCACGATTATGGTGTAAATGCTCCTTATCCAAAAGGCCCATTGAACTCAAAAACAGTTTTTGTTATGGAGTTTAAATATAAAGGCACAGATACTTCTGATGAGACTTTAAAAGCTCTTAATCTTTATATCACCTTTAAACTCAATTTTACAGACATAAAGAGAAACGAATACGAACAAGTCCTTACCTACATAACAAGTATTGAACCAAATTTTTTTGTCCAGGAGCCGAAATTATTGAAGGTAGTTGACGACAAATAAAATTCACCTCACCCACCCCTCATACTCCAAAAACCCCACCAACCGCGAATCATTCACAGACACCGCTGGTATCCAATCTCCTATCCGTTCACGTGTCCAATAATTGCCTTGAGGGTTGCCTGGCTTTGCAAATTGATAACGATACAAGGTTGCCCGGATAAAGCGCGGCGGCTTGCCGGGGAAGGGGTTGGCAGCAAACAAGCCGACAGCACCGGGATCATTATGGAGGAGTTTCCAAACCAGGTTATAAGTCCACGGGTATTGGTCGGCGGTGGACATGGAGGCGAACCACATTTGCCAGTCTAACCGCAGTTGGTAGGGGGCTATTTGCGGCGGTTGTTTATCAAGCAGTACAGGCAGGCCCTTATAGATATAAGGTTTCCAGTTGGCTTTGTTCCCGGTGGTATCATCCATTGTTCCTTCAAATACCACATTCAAACGCTCCTGCCCCACGCTTCCGAAGGCACCATAGGTATTGACGAGATCAAGCGGGTCGAACGAGATGTTCATCACCTGCTCCGTGGATAGCATATTAATTACAGGCTGGATGCTCAGGAGTGCAACAATGCCGGCAACGATCCATGATCTGGTCAGCATAGGCCGGGATTCTTCGGCATGTTCAGCAGCAGCTTCTGCTTTGCGGACAAGCACACGGGGTAAAAGCCTCGCCCAAAAACCATCGTCAAAACAAGCCAGTGCAGGCAATATAGTGAGCCAGTTTAAAAAAGAAAGATTGCCGCTGAGAATAATGCTGACCTGGAACAACACGATCACCGATCCGGCAATATGACGGGCAACCCTCGGCCAGAATATGAACCAGGGCGCTATCAGTTCGCCAAGCCAGTTGAACCATACGCCGATCTTTAGCGCTGTACGCGGCAGGAAATGAAACCACCGGCTCAAGGGGCCGGGAATAGGTTGCGTTTCGAAATGGTAATAAAGTGCAGTACCATTGCGCCATACCTTATCCCCGCGAAACTTGATCATCCCCGAGCCCAGCATGATACGGAAAGTGAGCCAGCGAAACAAAACGATGATAGGGAACGGCGGCGGACGTTTGGGAAACGGGCGCATATCGACCAATGGGCAGAGAAAGATAGCAAGGAAGCCGGTCTCAGTGAGTTGGATCTCCCAGCCGTAGCCATACCAATCCTGCCCGGCGTGAATAATGGACATATAAAGAAACCAAAGAATACCCAGCAGCGGCGCATTAGCATAGCCTGCTACTACTATGCATGAAAGCACAAATCCAGCCCAGGCCACAATTAAAAGCGCCGTATCAGAATGCCATATCCAAAAGAGTGATGGCAGCCGCACAAAGCCGGCCCCGGCTGATCCCAGTGCATGGCTCACCTGCATTAGATAGATTCCCACGGGAAGCAGTCCATTTTCACCGATCAAAGGAACAATCTGGTTGATTGCCACAAGAAAGGCTACAGCGTATATTACACCCAGCAAGCGAAGAATGACAAAACGGGTGAGCCAGTAGGTTGGTCGGCCGCCTGCCGCAGAAGGAACCTGCTCTGATGAAGGTTCTAAAGACATTTTTTATCTTTTTATTACCTGGAAAACAAATCTAATTAAAAAGGTTCAACACCTTTCTTGAAGATATTAAAGTTAGGATCAGGGAAATTGCTTTTAACACGCGGATTTATTTGGTTAAATTTGGGCTGGAGCCTGCCTTCACCGCTGCATTTTATCCGTTGGTTAAAACCAACGGCAATAAATAAAATTCATTGCCGTTACATTTGTGTGGCGGTTAATCATGGTACTGCACAAATGGCTTCAGCCAAAAGACTACGTTAGCTATCACGCGCGTGCGCCAGCCAACGGAGCAACCACCCTAAGTAGCAATCACTTTACATTATAACTACATTACTTTAAGTATCTTTGTCACAATACATGAGACAACTTAAAATAACCCAATCCATAACTAACCGCGAATCACAATCGCTTGATAAGTATTTAAGCGAGATCGCAAAAGTTGACCTGATCACGGCGCAGGAAGAAGTGATACTGGCCCAAAAGATACGTGAGGGCGACCAGGCAGCCCTGGAACGCTTAACGAAGACCAATCTTCGTTTTGTGGTATCGGTTGCCAAGCAATACCAAAACCAGGGGCTAACCCTGGGAGATCTGATCAATGAAGGGAACCTGGGTTTGATCAAAGCAGCCAAGCGTTTTGATGAAACCAAAGGCTTCAAATTTAT
>JAQBNQ010000601.1 GCA_028288545.1 Bacteroidota bacterium | reverse complement strand
AGGGGCTGGATAGCCTGAAGAAGAAACTGATTGAAACCAAACTTTCGCGCATTATCGTTTACAACGAAACCATTGATAAAATACTGGGCTACGTTCACCACTTTGACCTGCTAAAGGAGCCCCAATCGTTAAAACCTGTTATCCGGCCTTTATTGATAATACCCGAAACGATGACCGCCCGCGATTTGATGCTGCAGTTTATCCGCGATAAAAAGAATATAGCCTGGGTGGTAGATGAGTACGGCGGAACCGCAGGGATAATAACGTTGGAAGATTTGATGGAAGAGATTTTTGGCGAGATACAGGATGAGCATGACGAGGAGAACCTGACGGAGAAAAAGATATCAGACGTGGAGTTTGTTTTTTCGGGCAGGTTGGAGGTTGACCACGTTAACCAGGAGTATGGCCTTCAAATACCAGAGGGGGAATATACTACCTTATCGGGTTATGTGATCAGCGGTTTTGAGGATATACCTGAGGCTGGCACTTCTATTGACCTGGATAAGTATCACATCAAAATCCTTAAAGCCAGCGAAAAAAGGATAGAACTTGTGCGAATAAAAGTGAAGGAATAAGCCCTTTGGCCTGTTGCCGGTTGGCGGTTACACAAAATAATTACATTTGCCGCTCGTTTAAATGGCTTATTAAAATAATCATGAAGAAATTTTTGCTCGTACTTACTATACTGATTACAGCATTTTCGGCTTTTTCGCAGGATACCACCAGGACTGCTAAAAAGACCGGCCCAACCGGCGAAGAAATTGCCAGGAGAAACGAATTAAAGCAAGCAAGGATTAATAAAGCCAATGAGATCGATAAAAAGTTTGCCAAATATTCTAAAGACCACCTTTATGTAGACCTGTTGGCTACCAACTGGGATTATCATCCAAATAACGGCGATTCAAGGTGGGGCGAGGCGGGTTCAACGCTTAAAACAAAAGTATATTCAAGAGGCATTAATATTGGCTTTAACTGGGATTTTAGGATTAAAGGCAGTCGCGTAAGTATTGCCCCGGGTATAGCCTATAGCGGCGTTAACATTTACGAGCGTAGCGCATTAACGGATTCGGCGGGTACAGGTATTAGCTTTAAGTCGCTTAATTATGGTACCGATACCAGCGTTAAAGTGAATAAGATATCGCTTCAATACGTTGAGATTCCTATCGAATTAAGAATACGCACCAACCCGGACAAGTTTGGCCAGATGTGGAAGGTGGCAATCGGGTTTAAAGCAGGTGTAAGGGTTGATGTACACACCAAGGAAAAACTAAAAGACGGCAGCACCACTAAAGTTTATGTTGAGAGAAGATTTGGTGATTTCAACCAGTTTAGAATGGGCCCGACTTTACGTGTTGGCTACAGCTTTTTTAACATAACCGCTTATTACGGAGTGCTGAATGTATTTAAGGCTAATCTTGGCCCAACAGCACACGAATTTGCCTTCGGAATTTCATTTACGGCCCTATAATCCGGGGCAAAATCCATTTTGTTTCACTTTTTGTATTTTATACCGATAATATCGTTCGGCACTATCCGCAGCTATTATGTTACAAAGCAGACCTTGTTCGGTAATCAAAAAAGTCCCTCCGTTTTAGTTTGATTACAGCGCTTTTCTGTGCAATTTCATCACCCCGTTTTTATCTATGACACAAAGTACTTACGGGCGCTTGACATAACACACAGCAGGGTATATATTATTAGTAATCGAAACGACCATGAGAAACACCCATCGCCTCCTTATCCTTACTATCGCAACTTTAGCCTTTGCAAATGTTGCCAGTGCAGCCACCGTTAATGTGCAATCGGCACAAAGTATAGCGGTTAATTTTTTTAAAATAAACGCACATGTAAGTTCAAAAACAACAATTAACGCCGAATTAAAATTCACTAAAACCGAAACGGATGGAACCGTTGATTTTTACGTTTTCGATATTAACCCTGCACATGGCTTTGTTATCATTTCTGCAGACGACAACATTACACCGGTTATCGGTTATTCAACTGAAGCAAACTTCAACAACAACTTTAATAACACAGCAGTAGCAGATTGGATGAACCATGCAAGCGTTCATATTTACAAAGCAATTACCGAACACGTTGCCGCCGATGCTCATATCAGCAGTTTGTGGTCTTCATACGCACAGGGAAACAATCCTTCGGCTAACAAGAGCTTACCGGTTGCCCCTTTATTAACTACTACCTGGGATCAGGAGCCTTTTTATAATCAATACGCACCTTTTAACAATGCCGATCAGCAACGTTGTTTAACAGGTTGTGTTGCCACTGCAATGGCACAGATAATGAAATTCTGGAACTACCCTGCACAAGGTGAAGGTCAATATTCATACAGCAATGCTCAACCAATGTACAGGCACAATTACGGCAACCAGGCCGCTAACTTTGGCGCAACCACATACAACTGGCCTGCAATGCCAAATTCAATTGACACTACTAATACTGATGTAGCTACTTTGATGTATCAGTGTGGTGTTGCTGTATCAATGGATTATGGCGATGAGAACGAAGGCGGAAGTGGGGCTTACGTTTTACAGGCAGATGTAGCAAACTGGCAACATTCGGCCCAGTTTGCTTATACGAATTACTTTAAGTACAACATGCAAACTATGCAAGGTGTTTACCAGGCCGACTACACAAGTGCAGACTGGATCGCTCTTTTAAAGAATGAGTTAAGCGCGGGTCGCCCGATACAATACCAGGGAGAAGATGCAAGCAGGGGTGGACACACATGGGTTTGCGATGGTTATGATGCAAACGATATGTTACATATGAATTGGGGATGGGGAGGAAGCGATAACGGATATTTTACTTTAAGCAGCCTTACTGCAAGTGGATTTAATTTCAGTAATAATGAGGAAGCGCTTATAGGAATTGAACCTATTGTTCCTATCAGGGTTTCTGTAAAGACCACTAAATTTTCTGTTTGTGCAGGCGACTCTGTTTCATTATTTGCCCAGGGCCCTGCTACTTCTACGTATTCATGGACTCCTGCAACAGGTTTAAATTGTTCAACCTGTGCTATGGCATCGGCTAGTCCTTCTGTTACTACTGTATATACTGTTACGGTAGATAGCGCTGGATTTAAAGCTACGCAGTCGGTAACTGTTACTGTTGTTGAAGGCGTTAAAATTTTGAATATTATTGGTAGCGATGCTACATGCTATGGAGCGTCTAATGGCTCTGCCTCTATTACGGCTGGTGGTGGAAATTCTTCTTCTTTAATTTATAATTGGAACTCAGGGCAGTCCTCTTCTTCTGTTTCTGGTCTTTTTGCCGGCACTTATACTATTACTGTGTCTGATTCTTTAGGTTGTTCTGCTTCTTCTTTTTTTTCTGTGTCTCAACCCGACTCTCTTCACGTATCTATCAGTACTTATCAAACAGTTCATACATTAGTATACGGCACTGCCTATGCAAATGTTACAGGTGGAACAGAAAATTATTTATTTAATTGGAGCAACGGCGATAACAGCGCTTCTATCTCTAATCTTTCAAGCGGAGATTACAAACTTACTGTTACTGACAAAAACGGATGTACTCAAACTGCAGCTACTACTATCTCTGCAACAACAGGTTTAAACGAAGTAAACAAAGGGGTTTCTTTCAACGCTTACCCTAATCCGGCTAAGAACGATCTTACTGTAGAGGTAGCAAACTTAACTAACGGAGCTACTTTAAGCGTTAAGAATACTTTAGGCCAAACTTTAATGAACAGAACAATTTCTGATGTTCAAAGCAAACTGGATCTTTCGCAACTGGCTGACGGAGCTTATTTTGTTGAAGTAAGGGACGGCGACAATAGCTTTGTTAAACAGATAATTGTTAAAAAATAATTGTCTAACAAATCGGACAGACTGTAAAATTCTAAGTTACCTAAGGAACCCGGACCAAAAGCCCGGGTTCTTATTTTTACCCTTATATCAGATATAATTGTTTCCGAAACTAATAGCTATATTAGCAAGTCCAAAAAAAGGAACGAATTTCAAAAAATGTACATGAGAAAAATCTCCCTGTTCTTAGTGCTGGCCTGTTTGGCAGCAGGCTATTCGGTAAACGCAAACTCTGTTAGCGTTACAACTGCGCAAACAATTGCCATTAACTTTTATAAAGTTACTGCGCATAACTTAAACCAGCACGTTACCATTGGTGCTACACTTAAGTACACTAAAAAAGAAGCCGATAACACGGTTGATTTCTATGTATTCGATATAACTGGAGCCAACGGGTTTGTAATTGTATCAGCCGATGACAATTCAAAACCGGTAATCGCTTATTCTACCGAATCAAATTTTGGAACAAGCTTTCAGAATACCGGCATTGCCAATTGGGTAAACGGTGCTTCGGCCCAAATTTATAATGGCATATTACAGCAAGTGCCGGCAAGTGCCGAAATAACAAACGCATGGTCGGCATATAGCCAGGGACAGAGACCTGCCAGTAACAAAACCAATAGCGTAAGTCCTAAATTAACTACCAACTGGAACCAGGATCCTTTTTACAATGATCTTTGCCCTTATAATTATACCGATGGACAGCGCACGGTAACGGGTTGCGTGGCAACAGCAATGGCACAGGTAATGAAATTCTGGAGTTACCCTGCACAGGGAAAAGGTTCACATACTTATACAGCTCAAGGTTATGGTCAGCTTTACGCCAATTTTGACACCAGCACTTATCGTTGGAGACAAATGCCTGCAACTATTACTTCGGGCAACATGAGCATCGCTACTTTAATGTATGACTGCGGCGTAGCTGTTGAAATGAACTATGGCGATTTAAGCCAGGGCGGAAGCGGTGCTTTTGTATTGCAATCAGAAACATGGGGCGGTGGTCCTTGCGCTGAAAGTGCTTACGTAGATAATTTCTCGTATGACGTTAATACCCTTCAAGGCGTTAGAAAATCAGATTACAGCACCAGCAACTGGGTAAACCTGATGGAGTCTGACTTAAATGCCGGACGCGTTATACAATATGAAGGCTTTGACCAGAGCCAGGGTGGACATACCTGGGTTTGCGACGGGTACGATGTAAATGATTTGTTGCACATGAACTGGGGATGGGGTGGTGTAAGCAACGGTTACTTTGATGTTTCAAATCTTAACACCGGCTCATTTAATCCAACCAGCGGCGAAGCAGCTTTGATAGGAATTCAACCACCATCAAACGTGCTGAATGTAACAGCTTCTGCTGTAGACGCAGCCGTTTGCCCGGGAGTAAGTACTGCAATAAGCATAAACGGTCCTGCAACTGCAACTTATTCATGGACTCCGTCTACAGGCCTTAGCTGCACAACCTGCGCTAACCCAACTGCACAACCTGCAACAAGCACTATATATACAGTTACTGTTGATAGCGCCGGATTGACGGGTGTATTTAACCTGGTGGTTAATGTTAATGCTGCAGTTGATGCAAGTATTATTACTGCAAGTTCTCCTTCATGCTACGGCAGCAGCGATGGAAGCGTTACTGAAATAGCAACTGGTGGCCTGCCAAACTTTACTTACCACTGGAGCAACGGAAAAAGTACTGCTACTTTAAATAATGTAGCCGGTGGAACTTATTTGGTAACCGTTACAGATGCTAATGGATGTACTGGTTCAGCATCAAGCACCATTACACAGCCCCCTGCAATTAATATTACTTTAACTCCTGCCAACTCTCATTGCGGTCCGGCAGATGCAATTCTTGAAGCAGGTGTAAGCGGCGGAGCCCCGGGATACTTCTACACATGGAGCAACGGAGCCAGCACAGCAGCAGCTTCAGGCCTTGCAACCGGAACTTACATTGTAACCGTTTATGACAACCATGGTTGCAGCGCTTCAGCTTCCCAGGCAATAACCAGCACAGGCAGCCCTGTTCAGATTCAATTTAATACTGTTACTACCGACCCTACTAATGGTCAAAACAATGGCACTGCAAGCGTTGCAGATATTACCGGCGGTACTCCGCCATACAATACAATTCGTTGGTCAAACGGCGAAACAAGCAATACTGCTACTGATCTTTCTGCAGGTACTTATGTAGTTACTGTGGTTGATCAAAATGGCTGCCAGCAATCAGCAACAATCACTTTAAATAATGTAACAGGAATAAATTCAATCAGCAACGATATGTCTTTCTCGGTTTATCCTAATCCGGCTAAAACAGAAATCATGGTTCAACTAAGCAAATTTGAAAGCGGAACAACTGTGTCAGTAAAAAATGTTTTAGGACAAACTATGATCAGCCAATCTGTAACTGATCTTCAAAGCCAGGTTAATCTTTCTAATTTTTCGGATGGGGTTTATTTTGTAGTTGTAAAACAAGCAGAAAAAATAGCCGTTAAGGAGATTGTTGTAAAACAATAGTCGGCCATATAAAAAACATAAAAAAAGCGGGCGATACTCACCCGCTTTTTTTATGCCTGTATTGCAAAGAATGATTACCTTGAAGTATGGAATGGCTGTGTATTGCAACGCAATTGAATAGCCCGCCGTCTTTACAAAGTCTTTTACCTTAAACCTATAATATGGACTCAAAATTTTACACCTGGTTTATTTCTTCATCCATTGGCAAGCGATTTTTCATCACTGCCATTATTGCACTTTTTGCATATAATGCAGAAGCCTGCTACGCCGATTACACTTACACTAACGGCTGCGTTGGCGACACGGTTTTCTTTCACGCCCTGGATGGCTACACTGCCTACACCTGGGATTACGGCGATACTGCTTCCGGAGCGGCTAATATTTCTCACGATTCAGTGGGTTATCACGTTTATACCACGCCGGGAGATTATTACGTAACGCTATTTGTAAACATTGGCGCTGAGTGGGATTACAGAACCAATTTAATACATATTGGGGCCAACTGCTTTGCTGCAGATTTTCAAACCGTATGTGGTTCGGGATATTACTTCTTTAATGATTACTCAACAGGCACACATACTTCACAGTTATGGGATTTTGGTGATCCTGCAACGGGTGTTTATGACACCAGCACTGATGTTTCGCCCTATCACTTTTTTACTGCAGTAGGTGACTATACCATAACGTACATCATATCCGATGGCACTCAATCCGATACTATTTCCAGGATTTTTCATGCTGACAGCACTTGTTTATCTGCCTCTCTTCCAAACTTTACAGCAGCTTTAAATTGTGTTGGTGACACGATCATCATATACGCGAGTTATGGTAGCGGCATTACTTCCGTGCAATGGAATTTTGGCGATCCGGCTTCGGGCGCAGCCAATACTTCTACAGATTTTCAACCGGGCCATCAATTCTCCGCACCGGGCTTTTATATTATAACACTTGTGTACAGCGATGGAGTTACCTTCGATACAATTACCAAAGGTATCCCGGTAGTTGATTGCAGTGTATGGCCGGGTGATGCAAACATGGATGGCGAGGTAAATGGTGAAGATATTTTCCCGCTGGGAATTTATTACGGCAGTCATGGCAACACCCGTTATGCTCCCACTACAAGTTGGAACGGACAGCCCTGCACCAACTGGAATAACAATGGAAACTGGATGTATCTGCAAGACCTTGTCGACAAAAAAATGGCGGACTGCAATGGCGATGGCGCAATAGATGACCAGGATGTTCAGGCCATTCAGGCAAATTACGGAAAGCATCATACTAACCGCAACAATCGTTCGGCAATATTATTCCATTTACCAACCGATCCAACACTTACAGTTGTTCCGCAGGCAGGTAGTGTAACTGCAGGTGGCGATATCAGTTTTGTTATTTCACTGGGTAGCAATGTGATTCCAGCCAGCGATGTTTATGGCTGTTCATTCACGCTTTTATTCGACCCAACTAAAGTGAACGCGGGCACAGGGGTTAATTTCACCAACACATGGTTCGACACTACTGGTACAAGCCAGATAAAATTCAGTCACGAAAGCTACAGCGAAGGCCGCCTGGAAATCGCTTTCGTAAAAACTGATCTTGTCAGCTACACCGGCTTTGGCAATGTTGCTACTGTAACATTCCATACTAA
>JAQBNQ010000521.1 GCA_028288545.1 Bacteroidota bacterium | reverse complement strand
CTGGTGTTTTGATACGCTGCTACGTATTTTAGATGCCTTTATTTTTCGCGTAGATCAACTGCCCTTTGCTTTGGTAAAAGGAATCAGTATTTCGGCGATTGAAATGGTTCTTATGTATATCCTTATTTTCCTCGGTTGCTGGCTAACTGAAGAACGAAAGTCAAAAGTTTTAATCGCCGCGTTAGTGGTTGTTTTAGGATTATGCTCCTTTCATTCGTTTAAAGAGATACGAAATGCAAATGTGAAGGAGATAGTTGTCTATTCTATACCCAAACAAAAAGCAATAGCGCTTATTGCCAGTAATAAGGTCCTCACAGACTTTGATTCAACACTTATCAATGATCAAACTGCCATGTCGTTTCATGTATTGCATCACTGGTGGAATTTGGGATTAAAACATAATGAGCCACTGAAGAGTCAATCCTTTCCAATCGGCAACCTGGTTCTTTTTGAAGGCAAAAGAATACTGATAGTTGACACAAGCAGTTCAATTGCAGAAGTTGAGCGCCCACATGGAAGCGGGAAAGTTATCAGGGAAGGCTTTGAAAAGGACATCAGCTATTACCTTTCGGGCCCTCCTTTGAATTCTGATTTAGTAATAATTACCGGCAACCCACGGTTTCCTATTTCAAAACTTAAATTGCACGTGCGCTTTAATGAGATAGTCTTTGATTGTACAAATAATGCTCGTCGGGTGAAAAAGTGGCAAGAGGATTGCGAAAGCCTTGGCATAAAATACTGGAATGTTAGCAAGCAAGGCGCTTACATCAAAGACTTGAAATAGGTTCCCATGCAATTACTTCTTGTAATCAAAGTTCAAAACCCTGCAGTTTGGCAAAGCACTTCTAAGTGAAGCAAGTTGTTCCCTTGTAAGGTTGTTATAGCTCAGATCAACAAGAGTGAGATTTTGCATTTTCACCAGCTTCGGCTTTTCTACCTCATAGCTCATTTTCAGGTTCATTGATAAATTCAATTCCTTTAACGAGGCCAGGCTGGAAAAATCTTCAGGTAGTTGTGTAAAATCATTTGCTTTCAAATCAAGGTTCTTTAAGCCTTTAAGGTGCGTAAAGGATGCCGGAAAAGAGGTAAGCAGGTTATCGCGCAAATCAAGTTTTTCAAGTTTGGTAAGGCTGCCAATACAATCCGGTAATTGCTCTATCACGTTATCTTTAAGCGTAAGCACCTTTAAATTCTGTAGTTGGCAAATTTCATTAGGCAGCGTCTTAAATTTTTTATCAGGCTTGTTAAAGAAGTTTCCATCTAAATGCAGCACTTCAAGCATCGTAAGGTTGCCAATGCTCTTCGGAATTTCACCCCCGTCATTGAGACTTAGGTCAAGCGACATTAACTTTTTTAATTGTGTTGCCGATTGCGGGAAACCCGGAAGTTTATTCAAGCTTAGATTCAGGTCCTCAAGTTCTGTTAACCCTGCAAACCCATCCGGTAAACTTTGAAGCGCATTGCCGGCAAGGTTGAGAAACTTTAATTTTTTGAGCTGGCCGAAGGTGGGGCCAAGGTCTGATATCTTGTTCATCCGCGAACCCATTTCAAGATATCCCAAATCCAGGTGCTCAAGTTCGGTAAGGCTGCCAAAATTGATAGGTAATGAAGTAAGACGGTTGCCTTTCAGGTTTAAAGTTTTGAGTTTGCTTAGTTTGCTGATATCGAGCGGAAGATTGTCCATGTTACACTCCTGCATATTCAATTCTGTAATACCCGTTATTTGGCCAAGCGCTGTAAATACTGCTGCAACATCCAGCTTCACATTTTTACTAAGGTTCAGTTTTTGAATATTGTTGAGTTGGCTAAATGACGGAGGAAAATTTTTGATGTCATTGCCGGAAATGTCAATTTGCTTCAATGTTTTAAGAAAGCCTATTTTGTCATTCAGTTCGGCCAATCCGCTGGAAGAGAAATTCAGGTCTTCAACACTTAAAAATTTCAAACGGTCATAAACATCATCATCGTATAGGTAGGCGTTATGCTCCAGGTTCAAAACATTCAGTTTCTTTAAAAGCACAAACGAATCGGGGAGGGTAGTAAAATTGTTGTCCTTTAAGTTAAGCGCAACAAGGCCACTTAGATTTTTGATACTATTCGGCAGCGTTTTGAATTCGCCACCGGCAATGCTTAGCTTTTTAAGTTTTGGTAACTGCGCAAGTTGGTCGAATAAAACATTTAAGTCCAGGGATCTGCATCTCTGACAAGTAAACTCTTCCAGGTTTTTCAGCTTGGTTACATCGCTGTTCAACTGTGCTTTGGGAAACGAATTAAGGGTAAGCGTTGTAGTTCCGCCAATATTTTTAAGCGCCTCGTCCAATATGCGATTTACTTCTCCCTCCTCAATTTGCTGAACCGACTGTTCTCCTTCTTTATATTTTTTTGAAATGAGCTGATTAATGGAATCCTTTTGATGTTGGCTTAACTTATTCCAATCTTCCTCGGTAAAAGATTTATCGGGTTTTGTTGTGTTAGGCTGGGCGTTTGAAACGGAAAAGCCGCAAGCGGCCAAAACCAAAAGAAGTAATATCCTGATGTTCATTAATATGGGATTGAGGGCGCAAAATACTTAATTCCCCTGCTGAAATGAAAAAGTAGTTCAACAGAGAGGTGTAGAAAGCTATGGTTGCAACAATATCTGTATACAGCTATCCTTTACAATAGTGATGCTATCGTTCCATGTAGATAGTTGAAATGAGGCGCCATAAAAATAACGGCCTGCAGGTAAATTAAAGTTGGCGCAACCCACTGTACCACAACCCGGGGCGGAGTTGAAAAATTGCGTAATGTGGGCTACGCTGTCGCCAACATTTACTATTGCGTTAATAGAGCCGCTTCCCATGTTTGAGTTGAACCAGAAAGTTGCCTTGCCATAATAAACACATCCGCTGTTCGAATTTGCAGCGCTGTTATAATTATGCGCTGCAGGATCCGTGCAGCCAACAATCTGGCATTTTCCATTATCCTTTTTTGCGCTGGAATCGTAGTTGGAAGCGGCAGGATTGGTGCAACCTGTTTTGGTACAACCGGCAACAAAAAGTGCAATTGTTGCTACTAAACAAACGATAGAAAATCTGAGTAGTTTCATAAGATTTGTTTTCATTAATCTATAAGGTTGCTACGAAGATAAACGGTTTTTGAAGTTTGACCCATACCTGAAAGGTCCTTAACAATTCGCCAGTTTATTTTAGGTTCGATCCTAATATTATTCTGAGTACAGTTAAAGTGTTTTTATTAAACCGAAAGGCAATAACCCATTTTCGGTTTTTTGTGGAGCTTTTGTAATTTATGCCGTACCTGCTTAATTGAAATGGTCTTTCCTGTATCCTTCCTATCAAGAAACTCATTCAATTGCTCATCGCTTGGTTTTTTGGCCATTGGAAGAACCATTTCTTCTGCGGTTAATTTTTTGAAAGCACCTTTCTTATATGTGATTCTAATAGACGGCTCCTGCAATTGCAATTTTTGGAGATAGCTCAAAGCTCTTTTCCCGGTGTTGGTTTTGTCATTTATTTCAACGAGGTATGTCATACTCCAAAGCTAATAAAAACTTGGCAAAGATCGGTAAGGCGACTTGTTCCCGGTGAATTCAGGAATTCAAAGCAAAAATACCTATTCAGGCTTCTCCGGTTTCATTTGCTCACGGTCTCTAACGGATTATTAAAGAGTTCGCGAATTCACCCCGAAAAATACCTATTCCGGCTTTTCGGGTTTCATTTGCTCAGGGTCTCTAACGGATTATTAAAGAGTTCGCGAATTCACCCCGAAAAATCCTATTCGGACTTTTCGGGTTTCATTTGCGGAAACAAAAGGACTTCCTGTATACTGGCTTGGTTAGTCATCAGCATGGCCAAACGGTCAATGCCTATACCAATACCCGATGTAGGGGGCATTCCATGCTCCAGGGCGCGTAAAAAATCATTGTCAATAAACATAGCTTCGTCATCACCACGTTCCATCAGTTTTGTTTGCTCCTCAAAACGGGCACGTTGGTCAATAGGGTCGTTCAACTCAGTGTAAGCGTTGGCAATTTCTTTGCCGTTTATCATCAATTCAAAGCGCTCAACCAGTCCGGCTTTGGTACGGTGCTTTTTAGTAAGCGGACTTAATTCAACAGGGTAGTCAATGATAAAAGTGGGCTGAATAAAATTGCCTTCGCACTTAGCGCCGAAAATTTCATCTATCAGTTTTCCTTTGCCCATACTATTGTCGGTTTCGATATGAAGTTGCTTGCACACGCCAAGCAATTCCGTTTCGTTCATGGATTCAACATCAAAGCCGGTATATTCTTTAATGGCGTCGTGAATTGCCACGCGTTTAAATGGAGCCTTAAAACTCAATACTTTATCGCCCATTGGCACATCCGTAGTTCCGTGTAGAGCAAGTGCCATTTTTTCCATCATCTTCTCCGTAAAGTCCATCATCCAGAAGTAATCCTTGTAGGCTACGTAAAACTCAAGCACCGTAAATTCAGGATTGTGAGTACGGTCCATTCCCTCGTTGCGGAAATTGCGACTGAATTCGAAAACAAAATCAAATCCCCCTACTATCAGTCTTTTCAGGTAAAGCTCGTTGGCAATACGCAAATAAAAAGGAACGTCCAGTGCATTATGGTGAGTAATAAACGGACGTGCCGCAGCACCGCCCGGTATGTTTTGTAATACCGGCGTATCAACTTCCATAGCGCCGTGATCATTCAAAAAATCGCGGATGGTTTTTATCATCAGGGTGCGCTTAATAAAGGTTTCGCGCACTTGCGGGTTAACTACCAGGTCAACATACCGTTGGCGGAACCGTTGTTCCGGATCAGTAAATGCGTCAAAGGTTTCGCCGTCTTTTACTTTTACTACGGGCAATGGCCTCAGGGCTTTGGACAACAGTTTCAGTTCTTTTGCACGGATGGTTATCTCGCCGGTCCGTGTAATAAACACTTCTCCTTTAATGCCTATAATATCGCCTATGTCCAATAGGTGCAGAACCACTTTCTCGTAAAGTGTTTTGTCCTCGCCGGGGCTCAGGTTATCTATGCTCAGGTACAATTGAATTTTTCCTTTCTCGTCCTGTATTTTGGCAAAGGTCACTTTCCCTTTTGGGTTGATGCTCATGATCCTGCCGGCAATACTTACATGCTGAAAATTTTTTTCAGTGTCGTTATACTCCTTTAGTATTTGCAGCGAATTGCAGTTTACTTCAAACATTTCAGGAGGATACGGGTCAATGCCCAACTCTTCCAGTTGCGTTAACTTATCCCTGCGTATAATTTCCTGTTCGCTTAAATGCTGACTCATGTACTTACTTTTAGAGTGAGCGAAAATAACAAAATGCGGTTCATCCGCGTTACAGATGGATTGGCAGCAGTTGCCTCGCCTTTCAAGGCGAGGGCAGGGATATTGGGAGAATAAATAGGGCTTCAGCCCTTTATTCTATGCGTGAAGGGCTGAAGCCCTGAGTTAGATGACTTTTAACGATCCACACCCTGAAGGGTGTGGCAACTTAGGCGAGTTGTCCTTTTATAAACGCACCCAGTTTTTTATTTGCTTCACGGGCGCGTGGCAAAACCCGCCAAAAGGCATTAAACACATGAAATTTTTTGGCAAACACTTCCAGTTCAACACTTACCCCGTCAGCCTTTGCCTTTTCTGCAAAGCGAATAGAGTCGTCTAACAATATTTCTTCTTCACCTACCTGTACGCAAATTGGTGGCAGGCCTTTAAGATCATGGAAAATGGGAGACGCGTAGGGCGATCTTTTGTCGCTATCACCCATATAATTGCTGCTCCACAATGGAAATCCCTCGGCAATCAACATCGGGTCAATGTCTTTATGAGTGTGATACGAGTTACCGCTCATGCTTTGATCCAGCCAGGGAGATAATGCAATAGCGCATTTGGGTAGCGGGATGTTTTTATCTCGGCACCATAAAAGAGTGCCGATTGACATTCCTCCTCCTGCAGAGTCGCCGCCAAAGGCAATTTTGGAGGAAGAGTATCCATTGTTCAACAACCACTGGTAAACCATGGCAGCATCTTCAATGGGTGCGGGATATTTGTTTTCGGGTGCCAGGCGATAATCAAAAAGCAACGCCTTTATGCCTGCGTTTTTAGCTATTTGCGAAACCAAAGCGCGATGCGTATTAATAGAACCCGTTGCGTAGCCGCCACCATGAAAAAACAACAATACCTTGCTTTCATCAGCTTCTTTGGGAACTATCCATTCCGCTTTTAGTCCGCCAATTTCGGTTTGTGTGTAGGTAAAGCCTTTTAATGGTTTGTTGAAACGGCCTGTTAGTCTTTCAAATCCGCGACGGGCGAATAAAATATTTTTATAATCGGCTCTGCTTTTAACCCTGCGCAGCAAGGTTTTTATTAAGAAAAGGCGGATAGACATAAGCTCTTTTTTATTGAATTAGACCCTCTCTTGTAAACTCCACTACCATCAAAATTTTAAAAGCGAACCAAATATTCAGTTGTTCAATTTCCTGTTTTGCCAGCAGGTGCATTTCTCTTTCAAATGCAACAAAGTCATGGCCATACTTTTCAACTATCATTTTTATTTCGGGCACAGGGCCCATGTCAAACAGTTCTTTCTCTTCCGGTATTCTTTCCGAAACGGCAATTTGTGCGATATCATTTCCGCTCAGGTATTTTGAATGACGGATGCCGTCCGGCAGTTGGTCAAATCCAAGACCCACTTCGTGATGCATTTTAAAAGAAGGAACAGTAAAAATGTTATCCTCGCCAACCCTGCACCAAAATTGCTTGCTTAAGCGGGCTACATAGTCCATCTTAAAAGGGTCGATGCTTCCGTGCTCATCCAAAACCTGTTCATTAATATGCATAGCCACTACCTCGCAGATAATAAGGTTGCCCGCACTTCCTAACTGCGATGTTTCAATCACCTGTTTTACTTTGCATTCCATTTGCACAAAGGCTTCCGCTACCCTTGGGGGGCTTACCAATTGAGAGGGAATAGGCGTTAAGCCGGATTTTGCAAACTCATCCACACCCTTAGGGTACATACCCGCAGCCAGGTTCATTTGATAAAGCATATCGTAATGGCCGATATTAACCACGCATTCGGCAACCTCCAGCACATTGTCATGCGTATGTTTTGTTTGTCCGGTTTTGCCCGAACGCGCCGGCGAGTATATAAGTGTGGGCGGATTGGAACCAAAGACATTAAAAAAACTGAAAGGCGCAAGATTTACATTCCCGGCTTTGTCAATGGTAGAAACAAATGCTATTGGACGGGGCGCAACTGCAGCCAGTAAATGATCATGTAATTTGGCAATTGGTATTTCGCCCGGTTTAATTGTCAGCATCAAGGTGTTTCTTTATTACTTCATAAAACTGGTGAGCTAGTTGAAGGGCGAGTTGTGCATCTTCTTTATAAAGATGTTGATCCGGCTCATAATCACCTTTAATGCGAAGCTGTTCTACCTGCTGGGGTATTTTTTTTATGTCTTCCGAAAAAACTCCGGTTTTTATAAAATGCAACTGAAATTGAGCATGAGCACCCTGGTGGGTCTTTGTCATTATATCTTTGAATTGTAAAACAGCCTGCACAGCATTAAAAATCGAATAATAAGCCCTGTTGATACTTCCGGAATATAATTGAGCGCCAAACAGAACCTCTGATTCTCTGAGACATTCCGAAGACTTGGCAAGTATCATTAAAACTTCTTCTTTCCCCATTTTCTATATTTCTTTTCCCTCTTTCCTTACCCAGTATAATAAAGGAGTTTTTGCTGTATGAAACTTGTTTGAAGCCATCGGCAGGAAATGTACATTCCTGAAAGTTCTTTCCCAAATATTCCAGGTAATATCCGAAACGCGTTTCAACTCTTCAGAAAATGATACTTCATCATCTTTTAATACAACCAAAATGTCGATATCACTATCCTTATGAAAATCTCCCCGCGCATAGGAGCCATACAGCACAATCTTTTCGAGGCGACCGCCGTAAATTTCTTTGATCGCCTGTTTAAATTCATTAATTATTTCAAATCCTTGCTCCACCTTACAAATTTAATAAACCTCTACTTAGTCATAAACATATAAATAGCCGGAACAAAAACACCAACCGAAACCAGGCCAATAAAAAGATACCGCGCCTTAAGGTCTTTATTGCGTAAAAGAATCACGTCTAATACCATCATTACAACATACCACAATGCCAAAAAAATAAGCGGATAGGTATCCGCGTTTGGTGTTGAGCCGTGCTCGAAGGCCATGCCGTGATATGCTATTTCAAACATGGTGCGCCCCCCGGCACCCATAATTATAAGGAGAAGGACAACGAGGTAAATTTTGGTTTTCATTTATGGGGCCATTTTCTGTAAACAATACTATCCATCATTTTTTGTTTGATGTTTCCCGCAGTGTCAATCGTTATGCGGTATTTTTTTGACTCGATGATGGCTAGTGAATCTGTGGGTCCGCTATCAGTCCAAAGATCGGTTTCGGTTAAAGCGTAAAAATCAAAATCATTATAGGCTTTGATGACCGAATAGGTGCGAGGGCAAAGCTGCAAACCCGTATCTGCCTCATAAGGCCCGGCGCACACACCACCCGAAAGTTCTTTCCAGCTAATCACTTCTCTTTTGTCATTCAGGTTTAAAAGTAAAATAGCGCCGTAGTCATCATAAGTGCAAACCAGGGTAAGCGGTTGAATAGAACCGGTTTTTTCTCCCTTAGAAAGGAAATAAGCATTACAGTCAATTTCAATTCCTCCACCAAATGGCGAGTTCTTCAGTAATATTTTTTTCTGAAAAGTATCCAACGCCACCAGGTTCCATTTTACCGAGTCGAAGTCAAAACGGCCCTGCATATTTTTATAGGCGTATAGAGAATCGCTGAGAATATCAACTACAGGGCCGGTCGGGGCTACGGTGTCCTGTACAGTTTTTTTCGAATGACATGATAGTAGTAAGATTAGAAAAGCGCAGGTGGCAAGCTTTTTCATATAGCCGGTAAAATTTTGCCACTGCATTCGCCAAACCCAATTCTTATTCCATCTTTTTCGCAATATCCTTTCATTACAACGGTGTCGTTGTCAAGTATAAATTTCCTTTCCGTACCATCTGGCATTTGCACAGGGTTCTTGCCTGACCAGCTTATCTCCAGCATAGAACCATAGCTATCCGGTGTTGGTCCGCTGATGGTGCCACTGGCATATAAGTCGCCCACCTGTATATTGCATCCATTAATGGTGTGATGAGCCAACTGCTGGCACATGTTCCAATACATGTATTTGAAATTACTGTGCGAAACAGTTTTGCTTATTCCGGCAGGGGTGACAATGTCAACCTCTAGGTTGATGTTATAATTCTTCTTTCCTTCAAACTTTAAGTAAGGCAAAACTTCTGGTTCTTGCTTTGGGCTTTCCACTTTAAAAGGTTCAAGGGCTTCTAACGTTACAATCCATGGAGAAGCAACAGAGCCAAAATTTTTGGCAAGAAAAGGTCCCAGTGGCACGTACTCCCACTTTTGTATATCGCGGGCACTCCAATCATTAAATAACAGCAGACCAAAAATGTGTTCCCCTGCATTTGCGGTTGAAACGGAGTTGCCCAGTTGCGTTTCCTTGCCTACCACAAAAGCCATTTCCAATTCAAAATCTAATAACCTGCAAGGTCCGAAGGATGGATTTTCCTGGTCATCGGCCTTGGTTTGTCCCTTGGGCCGGTGTATCGCAGTGCCTGATACTACAATAGATGAAGCCCTGCCATGATAACCCACGGGCAAGTGCAGCCAGTTAGGCAGCAAGGCATTCTTTGGATCGCGGAACATTGTGCCAACGTTTGTGGCGTGTTCGCGGCTGCTGTAAAAATCGGTGTAGTTGGGTACATGCACCGGCAATAACATTTGCACCTCGCTTTGCTTAAGCAGGGCTTTGGCAATTAAGGTTTTGTTGTCTCTTAATTCAGCATTGTCAATAACCAGTAAGTCTGAAACCCTTTCGCGCACTGCGTTGGTTATTGGCTTTCCCAAGGCTATAAAACTATTGAGCGAATCCTGCTCAAAAACGCTGGCTTCAAACTTAATCCCGTTGAACAGTCCTGCTTTACTCAATAAAGAAAGGTCAAGTACAAAGTCTCCAATGGCTACGGCCGCTCCGGGTTTACCCGTTGAAGTTTTAAAAATACCGAATGGAAGATTTTGAATCGGAAAATCGCTGCCCGGTTTTACGTCCACCCACGATTTTAATTTCGGATCGTTTGCTCTGCTCATTTCATTATTGGTTATATATCAAAACTCCAGTCACCTTCTTTATTGCCAAATTTTTTGCGGCTTTCTACCTTTTCTAATTGCCGTTCAATTATCAGGTCTGCAATAACCGATGAAAATTCATCGGGCGGGGTTTTCTTTAAAACTTCCTGCAGTTTTCTTTCACTTACGTCTACCCTGTATAACAGCCAGATCAACTTGTCCATATCCTTTTCGGCCAACTCCTCAATCCGCCTTATCAGCAACCCCCTAAAAGCCTTAAACTTTTCGTCGTGGTCGTTTGCAGCCGGCAACAATTGTCCATCAATTTCAAACGAATCGAAAACCTCCTGCTGTATATCATCAACATTCACCACCGAAAAATAAGAATTAAAGGATTAAAGATTTTTTTTCTGAACCGCCCCTGTCAAGTACCCCGATACCAAAAAGCGCGAAATCATATTTTACAGGATCTTTTGGATCGAAGCTTCTTAGGTTTTCTGTTAGCTCAAGTACTGTTTGCCAATCGGTTTGTTTGCGGGTAATCAGCCCAAGTCTTCGGCCTACCCGGTCAACGTGTACATCCAAAGGGCAAAATAGCTGCGAGGATTTGATGTTTTTCCATAAACCAAAATCCACCCCTTTTT
>JAQBNQ010000486.1 GCA_028288545.1 Bacteroidota bacterium | reverse complement strand
CTGGTTATAATTTCGTAAATCTCGTTCTCGGTTTTGTTGGTAAAGTCAACTACATTTTTTTTGCAGGAATTGCAAAAAGCGCCTTGTTGGGTTGGCGACATTTGATGCCATTTTTCGTGGCAGGGATTCTGAATATTTAAATGTAATGGCTTCGCCATATACTGATAGATGAAGATGGTCTGCATTTTCCATAAAAGAGAATACGAGAAATTGTTTTATAAAAAATTTGCATTTGTTGACTATCGAACGCCCGCGTTAACGCCACGGGCAGGCTGATCTATTATGACCTGCCTGGACGGCGGTCAGGTTTTTATTATCAGGTTATGATATAATTAAGGACGGGAAAAGAACACATCTTAAGTACAACAGAAAGGAGTTTCTACTTTTTCGAAATAAATGCCATTTAAGTAATTGGTTATCAAATAGTTGTTAAATTGAAAAGTGGCTACTTTAGAAACTCTGTTTTGGCTGCGATTATGCGAGAAGAAAGTACTTAAGGATTCCGGCAAGGGCGCTTATGGCAATCCAAAGTATCATGTTGATGTTGAATCTTTTCATGGCGATGATGGATATGGCTATCCAGATAAGTGCAAACCAGTTAAGCTGTGCGAAGGATATTGAATTGGGAAACAGCACCGCTTGTGCTGTAAAAATGGTGAGGTTGGCTATAACACCAACCACAGCAGCGGTTACAAAGCCAAGTATAAGTTTAACGCTTTGGTTTTCCTGGGTGCGTTCGATTACCGGGGCGCCTAAAAGCACAAACACAAAGGAGGGAAAGAAAGTGTAGTAGGTAGTGATAAGCAAACCCATACTGGCTGCCACCAGGGATCCGTTAAAATGTTGAAAGGCCCCCATAAAGCCAACGAAGGTTAGCACCATAATAAGTGGTCCGGGGGTGGTTTCACCTAAGGCGAGGCCATCAACCATTTGGGCCTGTGTGAGCCAGTGTAACTTCTGGACTGCAAATTGTGCTACGTACATCAATACGGAGTAGGCCCCGCCGAATGTGAAGAAGGCAGATTTGGTAAAGAAGAGGGAAAATTGATTCCAGAATTTAAAATCGGAACTGAGCGTGTTGAATAAAATGAATGGGATAACCCAAAGCACAATAAATAAGGTGGCCTGAAGAGCAAATCTTTTGATTGAGAATTTGGTGTGGGGTATGTTGGAATAGCGGTTGATGGTATATTGAATTTCGTCATCGCGCGTTTTCTCTGAAGTTTCGGTCGTTTTACCTTGGGATTGAAAAAAGTTTACGTACACTACGCCAACAAGTATTGCCCCTATAATTACCAGCGGGTATGGAACCTTAAAAAACAACAAGGCAACAAGTGCCGTAATGGCAACCAGATAATCCACTCCGTGTTTAAGTGCTTTTGAGGCGATTTTCCAAAGTGCCAGGAACACAATAGCCGCTACAGCGGGTTTAAGCGCATCGAAAATTCCTGTAACAATAGCTAGTTGGCCATAGGTGACATACATAATGCTGAGGCCAAGCAAAATAAACACGGAGGGGAGAATAAAAAGTAAACCGGCGGTTATACCGCCAAGTGTTCCGTGCATAAGCCAGCCGGTGTATGTGGCTAATTGTTGAGCCTCGGGGCCGGGCAGTAACATACAATAATTAAGGGCGTGAAGAAATTTGGATTCGCTTATCCATTTCTTTTTCTCGACCAGGTGCTGATGCATAATAGCAATCTGCCCTGCGGGTCCGCCAAAGCTGATGAAGCCAAGTTTGAGCCAAAACAGAAAGGCTTCTTTAAAGGAGATATTGTTCATCACAGCGCGTTCAATACAGACAGAACGCTGATTTATTATGATTTTTATGATTGATTAGGATACGAATATTTTTACTTTTCTTACTTTTTGAAAGCAAAGAACACGGCTCCCACAAGGAAGAAAAAACTTACCAGGTAATTCCACTTTAGATCCTCTTTTAAATAAAGAACGGAAAAAACGGCGAATACAGCCAGCGTAATAACTTCCTGGATGATCTTTAATTGAGCACCGCTATAGGTGGCTGAGCCGATACGGTTAGCCGGTACCTGTAAACAGTATTCGAAAAAAGCGATGGCCCAACTGACCAGGATAACTTTCCAAAGGGCAACCTCTTTAAACCTAAGGTGTCCGTACCAGGCAAAGGTCATAAAAATGTTAGAGGCGATAAGCAGCAGAATTGTTTTCATAGTGTAGCATTTTTAGATGCCACTAAGTTCTGAATATCCGGCAATGTTTTAAACCGTACTATAATAGTGATAGAGAAATAGGAAAAATATTTTTATCGCTTACCTTAGTCCCCAATTACAGGCAGTACCCAAATGATAACCAAAAAAGCAAAATACGCTATTAAGGCAATGATCTATCTCTCAAAGAAAAAGAAGGGAGAACATGCGCTTATTAGTGAGATATCGGAAGATGAACATATTCCCAAAAAGTTTTTGGAAGCTATTTTGTTAGACCTGCGAAAGGCGGGATACTTAGGTAGCAAAAAAGGTAAAGGCGGCGGCTATTACCTGATAAAACCCGCCGAGGATGTAAATATGGCGGACGTAGTGAGGCTTTTTGAAGGTGCTATTGCATTGGTGCCGTGTGTAGCGCATAAATACTATGAGCGTTGCGAGGAGTGCGAGGATGAAACTACCTGTGCAATCCGGGAGGTGTTCAGGATCGTTAGAGAGCAAACGGTTGCCATTTTGAAAGAGAATAATTTTGCGGAGGTGGTGAGCAAAGAGAAGAAGTTGAAAAGGGGGAAGAAATAATAGACATAAAGACGCCGTTACGTGTTATAACGAAAATGGAACAATGCAATTAAATTCTATTTTTGGGCGCTAAATAAAAGAGGGATATGGAGATAAGCGAACTGGAATACCGTGTTGCGTTTAATATGGACGATAGTGACCCTATTCAAAAGGTTTTGAATGAACTTTATGAATATAGTACAACCCGCGATTTTGATTCGATGTATTGCCACCGGATGAGGTTGAATCTTTTTCATGGTATAATGAGCGAGGCAATTGAAAAAAAGCAACTCACAAAATTTGATACCGCTTTAGATATAGGTGCAAATGCAGGTATCTATTCAAAGATGATATCGGATTTTGGCTTTAAAAGTGTTTATGGTATTGATATTGACGACCATCAGCTTGATAAGGCAAAGAAATATTTTACTTCCGACAAACCGGACAAATTGGTTTGGTTTGAAAATGCCAATGCTGAAACTCTTCCCACTGATAAGAAGTATGATTTTATAGTTTGTTCGGAGGTTATTGAACACACTACCAATCCGGCCAAAGTTATAAGCAATATTAAAGCGATGTTAACCGAAGGTGGTATTGCCGTTATTTCTCTTCCCAATGGTATGTCGCTTCCGTTTGCGCTTTCCTGGGTAGGTTATAAAGTAAAGGGCCGGCCTATTCCGGGCGAACTTGCCGATCATATGAAATATCCATCTTACCGTACCTTAAGTCTTTTTAGCAATGGCGGTGTAAAAATCATTAAATCAACGGGAACTAACCTGGTGTATTGGCATCTTTACAAATTCGTAACCAAGTCGTCACTATTTACGAAGGTAAATTATTGGCTGGCCAAAAATTGGCCATTCAAATATTTTAGCCAGTTTTTCTTTATAGTTATTACTAAATAGGAGTTAAGCATGTGTGGAATAGCAGGTTTTGTTGATGCGGGTAATAAGGTTACCGACAAAACAGCCCTGATTAACCGAATGCTTGAATCGATTCGGCACCGCGGCCCGGAAGCTTCATCCTTTTTTATTGAAGACGAGGTTTGCCTTGGTCACAATCGTTTAAAGATCATTGATCTTTCGGATGAAGCCAATCAGCCATTTCATTACGATGGACTTGTGCTGATCTTTAATGGCGAAATATACAACTACATTGAGTTGAAGGAAACGCTGATAAAAGCAGGGTTTAAATTTCGCACCAGTTCGGATACTGAAGTTGTTTGTGCTGCTTATATGCACTGGGGCAACAACTGTGTTGATCGCTTTATAGGTATGTGGGCACTTGCCTTGTGGGATAAGAGAACAAAAAAACTTTTTTGTTCGCGCGACAGGTTTGGGATAAAACCATTTTATTATTACGAACAAGGTGAAAGTTTTTGGTTCGGTTCCGAAATAAAGGCGCTGAAATTAATTCCCGGGTTTAATTACGAATTGAATACTGCCCAGTTGAACAGGGGGGTAGCATTTGGTTGGGTTGAAAACCACGATCAAACTGTTTATACGCATTTAAAGAATTTGCCCGCTGCACACAATCTTATTTGGGAGAATGGGAAAATCACAGTCAGCCAATACTGGGATATTGATCTGAACAAAATAAAGAAGAGCAGTTATAGTTGGGAAGAGAAGAAACGCATTTTTAAAGACCTGTTTTTTGATTCTGTAAAACTGCACTCGCGCAGTGATGTGGCGAATGGAATATGTTTAAGTGGTGGATTGGATAGTTCGGCCATTGCCTCTACTTTTTGCAATTTATACCCCGAGGCGAAGATCAAATCCTTTACTATTTATTTTGAAGGTGCCGGTAAGGTGGACGAACGCAATTTTGCCGATAGCGTGGTTCGGAAATATCCTAATATCATTCCGCACTATTATCAACCGTCCAACAAGGAAGTTGCAGACCTGTGGCACACTGCAGCTTACCAAAGCGATGTGCCGGTTTGGGGATCGAGCCATTTGGCGGGATTTTTTGTAATGGGTTTGGCAAAGCAAAACGGTGTTACCGTTGTAAACGATGGGCAGGGGGCGGATGAATACCTGGGTGGTTATTTGCATTCTCTTTACAGAATAATGGGTTCGCAATTTAGCGAGGGTAGGATAGGAGCTGCGATGCAATTGTTGAATGGGGTTTCGTCGAGAGAGCAGTTCTCTTTTGGTAAAAAAATGGATTTTTTGATGAAGGGGGTGGCTTCAGCTTTTTCGGATGAGGATAAAATGTTGAAGCTGGAGTACAGGAAGTTTGCGCAATTGTTGGGAGCGGGACCGGGAATTACACTTGAGCGAAAAACAGAGGATAAATTTGACAACTTTTTGTATCACCTTATTTTCGATACTACACTTCAGCCGATCCTGTATTTTGAGGACAGAAAATCAATGCAATACTCTATTGAAAGCAGGGTGCCTTTTTTGAATCACCAGCTTATTGAATTTGCCTTTGGGCTTTCGAATGAAGACCGGATAAGCCCGAATGCTGAAACAAAATATATTTTGCGCGAATCGATGAAAGACATTTTGCCTAAGGAGGTTTATGAGCGTAAGGATAAAAAAGGTTTTGTAACGCCCGGTGAAATAGAATGGCTGGGTGGCCCCCTTAATTTTTTGATGGATATTGATTATAAAAAGATGGATTGGATAAACACAAACGAAGCCAGAACGCTTGTGGAAGAATATAAAAGAGGCAATACAAAAAATGCCTCGCTTGTTTGGAAGCTGGCTTCATTAGATTACTGGTTGAAGAACTTTAATTAAGCATTATGACAGGATTTGAATCGTTAATCACTATTTCGCTAAAGTCTATCAGTATCTATTTATTTATAGTGCTGGCAATAAGATTTTTTGGCAAAAAGGAACTGGCACAGCTTTCGGTGGTGGATCTTGTTTTTATATTGCTGATAAGTAACTCCGTACAAAATGCCATGGTTGGGGATAATACAACGCTGGGCGGGGGAGTAGCTGCGGCGCTTGGGCTTTTTATAATTAACTACGTTTTTAAACTCCTACTCCGAAAATTTCCATGGTTTAGCCGTGCCATACAAGGCACTGAACTGATGCTAATCTACAAAGGCAAAATACAACAGCAGAACTTTGAACGTAGCATGTTGACTATGGAGGAACTTGAAGCCACAATCCGAGAGCATGGGGTAAATGGCGTTGCCGATGTTGACCTTGCTATATTGGAAGTGGATGGAAATATAAGTGTCTGTTCAAAAAACTTCGGCAAGAAGACTTCACATGTACACCGGGGGCATAAGGTTATTTCGCGGAACCCCTGAATTGATGCCGCGCTTAATTCTCACCCTCCTATTAAGCTTTATTTTCATTAGCGCTTATGCGCAGGAAAGCATTAAAGAATTTACACTTAACAATATTCACCAGGTAGTTTGTATTGATCCGGACAGCGCTGATTATAGCGATTTGGATATGATAGGCAAATCCATCGGTAACAGCCGTGTTGTAATGTTGGGCGAACAAGATCATGGTGACGGGACAACTTTCACTGCAAAAACGCGGCTGATAAAATACCTTCATGAAAAAATGGGATTTGATGTGCTTGTTTTTGAAAGCGACTTTTGGGGTTTATCGCGCATATGGGATAATATTGCTGCAGGTGGTTTTTCAATTGATTCTATCCGGCATAATACTTATGGTATTTGGTCTAAGTGCGAACAAGTGCAGTCATTATATAGCTATGTAAACCAGTGCTATCAAAACAAAACAGCGCTTATCGTTTCGGGGTTAGATTGCCGCCATTCTTTGCCATACTCGAAATCATCCTATGTCCGCGAGTTTGATTCTGAGGTGTTACAGCAATCATCTTTCAAAAATAAACCGGCAGCTCTTCAACGTTTTAAAAATATTCTTGAACAAACTATTTCACTTGAATACGGAAGTGAAATCAATAAAGCAGAGCGTCGGTTTTTTCTTTCTATGCTTGATACTTTAAGAAGTGAGTTGGATACCGGAAATGGATTTTGGCCACAGGAACTGAAAAACCTTAAAGGTTTCGTTTTGAATACGTGGACGGTTGCGTTTCCCAGGTATTCATCGATACGCGATGTTCAAATGGCTGACAACCTTAACTGGTTGATTCATGTTAAGTATCCCGGTAAAAAAATAATTGTGTGGGCCCACAACGTACACATCGCCAGAAATCTGGCGAGCAGTGAACGTAAAATAAATTACTTCAACCAAACTATGGGCAACGAAATATTCAATGTTTTGAAAGATACTGTTTATGCCCTTGCCTTTACTTCGCTGAGTGGCAAGGCAGGGCGGATACCAACTAAGCCTTACGTTATTGCTAAACCTAAAGGAGAGTGCTTTGAGAATTGGGTCAATTCAAAAGGAATGAACTACGGCTTTATCAATTTCAGAAATTACAAAGGCAATGATGTTTTTAAAATGCAGGGCACTTACCATTGGGAAGTAAAAGCGCACTGGAATAATATTTTTGATGGCGTGTTCTATATTAAAGATATGCATCCTTGTGATAAGGTGAAGGACTCCCACTAACGCTTCCCCAAATGCCCATCATGATAATTTTTGGTAAGGTCTCCACCGGGGCGATGGCCATTGTAGGCCCGGTGGGAACAAGCCATTAAAGTTAGCAGAAGGGCTACGATTATTGCAGGGATTTTCTTGCTAAGGATTTGCATCTGTGTTCATTTACTATTGGGTACGGCTTTTGGATGCTGATGTTTCAAGCGACCGGTTGCTTTAAATAGTTTAGCCGGTAATTGATCAAAATGGGTTGTCACGTGGAAACCCATATGTTTTTTTTAGTTTGTTGGTTATCAGATATTAAGGCAAAATGACAACCCATTTTTGAGCGAAAATGTGACAACCCAATATGGTCATGAGGTTGACAACTTTCTGGACAGCGCAGTTCGGCTATGCTCACTGTGACATGCTAATTCACCTCAAACTCTTTCTTCAATTCCTTTGTATCGCTCATCTTCATCTTTTTGGCCAGCACTAAACGCAGTTCACGACGGGCAAGTGCGGTGTCGAATAGCTTTTGTTCTTCTTCAGTTTCAGGTATAAGCGGCACTACTTTTTTAGGACGGCCGTTGCTATCAAGCGCTACAAAAGTGTAGTAGGCTTCATTGCATTTATAGTGCGTTTGAGAGGGAAGATTCTCTGCCCACACTTCAATATGTGTTTCCATTGATGTATTGAATACGCGGCTAACGCGGGCCGTAATGGTTACAACATCGCCTAACTTAATCGGGTTTTCGAAAGAGACATTATCTACCGACGCAGTAACTACTACGGCATTTGAATGTTTGCCACCTGCAATGGCAGAGGCTATGTCCATCCAGTGTAAAATTCTGCCACCGCGTAAATTACCAAGGGCATTGGTATCGTTTGGCAACACTATTTCTGTCATTATAACTTTTGATTCTTTGGGTGTTTTTCCTATCATTTTATTTGGCTATTGGGTTATTAGGCTATTAGGTTATTGGGTTAATGGGGTATTAGTGTTCGGTGGTGTTTTCGGGGTTTGGGTTGGGGGCTGGTGTTGGTTTTTTGCCGTAGTGAAATTCGAAAAGCGAAGGGCTTTTGTGGTATTTGTCAAGTGTAAGGGTACACTTCATATTTTCAAGTGCCTCCTGCTTATTAGCAGATTTATACATCATGCTGGTGCCCGAAAGACGTTCGGCAGCTATGCCATGATCGTACAGGTATTTTACAATTTTAATTGCTCTCATCATTTCAGGGCGCAGGTATCCTTTTTTGATTATATCCTTTTTCGACCTCTGAAACGTTGGTATAGAGTCTATAAATTGAATGATAGTATCGTTCGTAGCCCGGTTATATTCGTGCTCGTCGCTAAAGCCGTTTACCTGCACATTAATATCGGTATTAACATTAAGCCACTGCAGCAGGTTTTCTCTTTTTATAATGTCATCGGCATTTTCAATGTCGGTAATGTTCTGCCTGTACTTAAATACATATTTCGAAACGCTTTCGTCAATATCAGTAAAAAGCGAATCTACTTTTAATGCCTCACGATCAGCCTTGCTGATGCGCAAACCAACTACATGGGCGCTTTGGTTAAAAGTGTTGATGATAAAATCTTTAAGTCCGTTTTCGCCTACTTTCATAACACTATCTGCAAGGGTAGGAAAATAACTTTCGTCATTGT
>JAQBNQ010000474.1 GCA_028288545.1 Bacteroidota bacterium | reverse complement strand
TTGGTTATTGGGACAACAGGGTTATCAGGATATTGGGAAATTAGGAAAAAGCTGAATAAACCCAAACTGGCAGCGTAATTTGAAATCCGAAACCTGAAATCTGAAACCCCGTATGATATTAGAAACTTAGTTTAATTTCATACCAACTAAAGGTGCTACATGCTCAATAAATTTTTGCTTTTGGTTTTAATGGCTTTTACTATTTCACTGGCGCCTTCATGCAACCACAATAAAATTGCCTGTCCTACTTATAAGGATAGTTTCCCCGAAGCAAAAGCGAAGAAGAGTAAACCCAATGAGCCGCCCAAATTACCCAAGGCCACTGCACCGCGTAGCAGTGTTCTGCCTCCGGGATATGGAAAGAAAAGATAATTGGGGTCTTCTGCATTGACAAATATGTCGGCCCCCTTCAAAATCATTTTCACGTCATTATCATTAGAGCCGCCCACCTTCGTCCTTAATAAATGGCGGTGCATCGCCATTTATTAAGTCCACCTCCGCCAGCGGAGGACATTTGTCTTAACCCTCATCATTCACCTATTTGTTTCTCTGTATTATCATCATTCATAATGATCATCTGTATTTCAGTGTTCTGCCTCCGGGATATGGAAAAAAAGATAATTGAATGTTAAAGGTCCCGTAGGGGACCAAATACCGGTAGCCGGAAAAGATAATGAGGTTGCGTCCCGTACGGGACGCGACTTTTTTTGTTCATTGGCTACCTACCAATATTTAGCTCCTACCGGAGCCACTTGAAATAACCCTTGCCCCTCGTCCCTCTCTCTCGACCCTTGAATTTAAACTTAACTGATCTTGCTCCAGATATTGTCTTTTGAAATTTCTTCCACAAACCTTAACAGGGTTTGATGATGCGGTTGTGAAAGCGAAGGATCGTCTTCAAGCAACTCCTGCGCGGTGGTGCGGGCGGCTTCCAAGATACTGCCATCGTTCACCAGATCCGCGAGGTGCAGGTTAAGTCCACCACTTTGGCGCGTTCCTTCAATATCGCCGGGGCCGCGCAGTTTTAAATCTTCTTCTGCAATTACAAAGCCATCGTTGGTTTGGCACATTACCGAAATCCGCCTTTTGCTTTCGTTCGAAAGTTTAAGGCCGGTCATTAATAAACAATACGATTGTTCTGCCCCGCGCCCAACTCTACCGCGCAGTTGATGCAGTTGTGCCAATCCAAAACGTTCGGCATTTTCAATCACCATCACCGAGGCATTGGGCACGTTCACGCCTACTTCAATTACCGTGGTGGCTACCATTATTTGCGTTTCGCCTTTTACAAAACGCTGCATTTCAAAATCCTTATCTGCGGGGCGCATTCTTCCGTGTACTATGCTTATTTTGTATTGCGGCAAAGGAAAAGCCCGCGAAATACTTTCATACCCATCCATCAGGTGTTTAAGGTCCAGCGCTTCGCTTTCTTCAATCAGCGGGTACACAATATATATCTGCCGGCCTTTCTGTATTTCTTCTTTTAAAAATCCAAACACCCTCATCCGGCTGGCATCAAAGCGGTGAACAGTTTTAATAGACTTACGGCCCGGCGGCAATTCGTCTATCACCGAAACGTCCAGATCGCCGTATATGGTCATGGCCAGGGTGCGTGGTATGGGAGTGGCAGTCATTACCAATATGTGTGGTGGTTTTTCATTCTTGCTCCACATTTTAGCCCGCTGTGCTACCCCAAAGCGGTGTTGCTCGTCAATTACCACCAGTCCGATATTTTTAAAAACAACCGTGTCTTCTATTAAAGCATGGGTGCCTATCACAATATTAATTTTTCCTTCCGCCAGGTTTTCGAGAATGTACTTGCGGGCTTTGCCTTTTACGCTGCCTGTAAGCATGGCCACTTCCAGCCCCGTACCGCGAAGCGACTCTGCAATATTTTCGTAATGCTGGTTGGCCAATATTTCGGTGGGCGCCATTAAGCAGGCCTGGAAACCGTTGTCAATAGCCATTAGCATGGTTAGCAAGGCCACCACCGTTTTGCCGCTGCCCACATCACCCTGCAATAAGCGGTTCATCTGCCGGCCCGAAAGTGTATCACGCCGTATTTCCCTGATCACTCTTTTTTGCGCACCGGTTAATTCGAAGCTCATATTTTCTTTATAGAACTTGTCGAACTTATTGTCAATCTTTTCAAAAATAAATCCCTTCGAAATTTTACCGCGGTTGGATTTTATCTTCAGCATTTGCAACTGCAGCAAAAACAACTCTTCAAATTTTAACCTGCGGGTAGCTTCGTGCAGTAACAATTCACTTTTAGGAAAGTGAATATTCACCATCGCCTCGTAACGCGATATCAATTTAAAGCGCTGCAAAATCTCAGCAGGCATAAACTCGGGAATGTCTTTTTCCTTTAGTTGATCAATGAGCGTTTTGACAAGTCTCAAAATGCCCCGCGAATCCAGTCCCTTCTTTTTTGCTTTTTCGGAGGAGGAATAAACCGGTTGAAGTCCTTTTCCTTCTGCTTTTATTTCATCTGTATAAATTTCCACTTCGGGGTGAGGGATATTGTACTCGCCGTTAAAGGCTGTGGGTCTGCCAAAAACAATGTATTCGGTTTTGGGCTTCAGTGTTTTTAATATCCAGTCAACGCTTTGAAACCAGATAAGGTCCACCTCGCCTGTTTCATCTTTAAAAGTGGCCATCAACCTTTTATTGCGCTTATCGCCCATTTGTCTGAAACCGGTTATCTGCCCTTTCAGTTGTATGTATTGCGTAAGAGGATTGATGTCTTTAATTTTCTGGATCACCGAACGGTCCACATACCGGAACGGGTAATAGCGAATCACATCGCCAAACGTGTGTAGCTCCAGTTCCTTGCGCAAAAATTCGCCACGTTGCGGGCCAACGCCTTTCAGGAATTCAATTTTGGATTGGAGCAGGGAATTCATGGCCCCCTCTAAATCTCCCCCGGGGGTGGAGACTTTAAAATACGATTAACAATAGTCATTTTCAAATTTAGAAACTTTTGTGAGGGAAGGATAAAATACAGGTTCAGGGAGAATTATTACGTAGGGGCACGGTTCACCCGTGCCCTTTTGTGATGCGGATGGCAGATTCCGTCCAATGTCGCATCGTAACCGGACATTAATACACAAAACGAACCGTAGGGGCACGGTTCACCCGTGCCCTGTTTTGCGCCGGTGGTTAATTGCGCAATAACAGTAGGCAGCCGGCATTAAAAAACCTGCGATTTGCACGAGGTTTACGCCTAGTGGCACAAGGGTAGCCGCGAGGGCTACCCCTACAATTGCGCCCGCATGTAATTTATTGTACCTTCAAAATCAGATGATGAATTTTAAAATAGGAATGAGAATTGCAGTACTGCTTTTTTTATTGGGATGTGGTGTAGGTGCTAGTGGGCAAAAGAATGATTACCATTGGGTGATTGGATACAGCGCTTATCCGAATGTGGACGTAGTATTTACGAACAATAGTGTCGATACGATGTCAAAAAGAAGATATGTAGATATGGATGTTTCCCAAACTTCGATCTCTGACGTGCATGGCGATTTACAGTTTTACACCAATGGAGGAAAGCTTTATTCAGCAAGCGATTCGATTATGCAAAACGGGGATAGCTTAAATTACGGGGATGGTATGGAATGGAACAATTACAGTGGAGGCGCTTATTTATGGGTTCAAGAAGTACTGGCATTACCAACTGACAATCCAAAAATCTGGAACATAATCCATTATTATGTCGAACTACAATTTAATACATACCCTTTTGAGTTCCCCTGGAGAGTTTATCAAAGTAGAGTTGATATGAGCCAGGACTCTGGACATGGAGCCGTGACTCTTAAAAATAATACTATCATTCAAGATAGTATTGGCTCGTATGTGGCGGCCTGCAAACACGCTAACGGTCGAGATTGGTGGGTTTTGACTAGTCGCTCATCTTCCAATTGTTTGCACGAATTATTAGTTCAACCGGACACTACCTCTGACTTTGGTGTTCAATGCATGGGCGCAAATTACCTTACGGGAGATGCAGGTCAGGCCGCATTTACACCTGACGGAACAAAATTTGCATGGTGTGGTGGACCAAGCGGAGTAAATCTTTACGATTTTGATCGTTGTTCAGGGACATTAAGTAATCCAATACATTTTCCCCTTTACAGAACAATAGATAGCGTTTCGCAGTATGGACTGGCTTTTTCCTCCAATTCTCGATTTTTATACGTCGCTCAATCAAAAAACATTTTTCAACTGGATTTACAAGCAACCAATATTTGGAACAGCTTAGATACAATAGGCTTTTACCAGGCGCCACCTGATTCAACTTCTTTCCCCGCCCCCTATTTTTTACTTCAACTAGGGCCAAATGGTAAAATATACGTTTGTGCAGGCAATAGTGTACGATGGTTGCATGTAATTAATCAGCCAGATAAAAAGGGAGATAGTTGCGATTTTGTAAATTATGGATTCCCTTTACCATACAATAATGGTCTTGGTTTACCAAGTTATCCAAACTATAGACTTGAAGCGCTTGGGGGCAGCCCTTGTGACACGCTTTCATCTTTAACCGGTGAAATAAGAGCCTCCAAAGAAAAAATCATTAAAATATTTCCAAACCCTGCCAGCGATTATACGATTGTAGATTATGGTTTTACAGATTGGAACAAAGGAGCGGTGGGTTTGCAAATATCAAATGAACTGGGGCAAGTTGTTTATGAGCAAAAGTTACCCATGTATAGCGGGTATCAGAAAATTGATGTTTCGCGGTTTGCTGCCGGCATTTATAATGCGCAGGTTATTAGGAATGGTGCCATTATTGGGGTGCAGAAGTTTGTGAAGGAATAACCGGCCCCCTCTAAATCTCCCCCGAAGGGGGAGACTTAATACAAATCCAGCCGGCCTTTAAACTATTATCTTCCTGTTAAGCGCATAAACCTTTTGTACGATTGGGTTAGCGGCGAGAACCAGCTGGTTACTGAAAGCGGGGTTGATGTTCGATTTCATAAGGCCCGGAATAAATTCGAGGAAGGTGTCTTTAAGAATAGTGCCCCGGTTCATTTCGATGGCGAGCAGCGTGGTAAAAAACAGTTCGCGCTCATCTTTGGAAAGTTTTTGATTGAGATTAAGTACATAGTACTGAAAACGCACTTTGCTGGAGAAGCGTTTGATCTTGCGAGGAGTTCCTAATCTTTTTACTTCTTCCGAGTAGGTATCAAACAGGTTGGTCAGCTCATCGGGGTCGCGGTCTTTCTCGCGCTCTGCCGAAAGTTGCCGCTGCCTTAAATAGAACCAGGTAAAATAACTGATGGCCAGTATAAAAAAGAAAATGAGATTGCCTTCCAGGTAAAGCCTTTCACGCGCCCTTTGCTGTTTAAGTTCTTCCGAAAGATATTTATCTCTACCAGGGTCAACAGCAACAAAAGGAGCAAACGATTTTGCAGGGCTGGTATTTTGCGCCACCACGCTTTGAGCGGCTGGTGAACTAATAGCAGGTTTTGTTTTTGCCAGTTTAATGGAATCCAATACGTGAATCTTTTCGGCCTGTGCAAGTTGCAGTTGCTTTTTTATGTAATCGGTTGAATCCTGCACATACTTGTTTCGCTTATCCACCTGCGCTTTTACCTGCTGCGTATGTAAATTAATGCGCCACGCAAAAAAGAAAGGGACCAAAAACCCAAGCAAAATTGCCCAACCCTGTTTGCTGGTAATAATGCCACGGATAGCCTGCCCCGCTCTTTTAGCGGTGGCCTTCACATCCTGCATTCGCGTAGTTTTAGGAGGCTCCATTTAGCTGAGGTTTGTTATCTGATTTTTTGCTGTGGCCATTTGCATTGCGTATGGAAAGTTGTATCAACGACTTGCTATCAATATCATTTACTGATGGAACTGCAATGGTAAGGTCTACCATCTTTTCTAAAAAACTTGCGCCAAGGCCCTGCGGTTCTTCTGAAGATTCATTTAATTTCCGCAATTGGGCGCCCAGGTTTTTTGCCACTTCATCGCTGGCCATACCAATCACAAAAAACAGGTTAGAACCTACTCCCGAAAAATCATCGGGCTTGGAAGCAGTGTCGGAAATAAGATTGATGGTTTCCAGCAACTCTAAAACCCTGTCGCCGGTTACGCGGTCCACATCATCAATAAACACCACAATTTTTTTATTTGGGTCAGCGGCTTTTATCACCTCCCAAAACTCGCGCTTAAAGCGATCTCTGAAACCGGGATCCTGTTTTACGCTGTCCATTTTAAGTTCGTTAAAAGGAATCAGCTCAACAAACGAGGATACTATTTTTGGAAGAAGGTCCTGGTGCAAAAGAAAAACACCCAGCACACCGGCACCACCAACAAGTATGGCCGTTAAAAATTTAGACAGGTCGGGGTCGCTCCACTTAAAGGCTTCTGTTGCCATAAAGCCATAAAAACCTGCGTAATGTTTTATGACAGGGATTTTTGAAAAATCAAGTGCACTATCCAGTAAAAGATATGGCTGCAATAATTTTAGGAGGCCCATTACAAAAAGCGGCAGCAATAAACCCCACGCCAGCCAAAACCTGAACTGGCTGAAAAGACTCAGTTGAAACAGGCGGTTTAAAAACAAACGGATACGAAACCAAAAACCGTAACCGCCGCTAATGCTGCGCATAAGGGTTACAACAAAAGTGGCCAGCAGCGTGGTTTCGCCCTGCAGGTGCCACACATTAAACCATACGGTATTAAATCTTTCTGGATCCAGCTTTTCGCGAATGCCCCGCAACATCGAACTTTTGCCGCTGCCCCAGCTTCCGCTAAGCACAATGGTCATTGGCGGTTTGGTATCGGGGTTCTTCATTAGTTTAATAATGGCATCTTCAGTATCACTAAAACCAAGTACATCAATATCCTTTGCACCGGTGGGATTATCAGTCATCACTGCCAGCTCGCTTTCGGCGGGGGCCAGGTTGAGTGCATCGTAATCTTTCAATAATTTTCTGCGGCGAAAAACCAATGTTGCAATAAAAGCGATAAGCATCGCCAACGATGAAAAAATGATCACTAAAGCAGTGTCGCTGGAGTACAACCTTGTTTGCTTATAGACAACCGGTATCAATTTCCAGTCTCGGCCACCATTAGCGCTACGATATATCAACTGGCTGCTGTCAAACCCGCCAATTACAAGCAAATGCTTACCGGTGGTATCGCTGCAAATCCTGTCTATTTTTTGAAGGTTACTGAACTCGTGAATTGTATCTATAGGTGAGTTGGGTGAATAGGTCCATAAGCGGCCCGAAAGACCATAAAACAAAAGGCGGGGGCCTGCCCAGTGCATGTGCAAAATGGTAGAGTCGTTTAAATCAGTAAAACGAATCGCACGTTCACCAAGAAGTTCTACAAAAAATATTTTGTCATTATTTTTTGAACGGGCCAGATACTGCCTTAAGTTTTTATTAAGAACAAAAGAATCAAGATACGCGTAGACCTTTTTTGAAAAAGAGTCGGCCAGGTTAGCTGCTACAGTAAAATGCCGTGAACTGGTCGCCCTAACTCTTCCAACACCTTCTTTCCTTTTTTCTTCACCAGTAAGATAATGAACCGGATAGTCGTTTGACGTAAAAATTGGATTGCGCCTGGTAGAATCAACCTGGCGCCCCTGCGGCCTTTGAGTACCGATTATACCTGCAAATGTATTGCCGCTAATGGCTATAAAAGCAATTAGTACAGGCATATATATATGTGTGAAAGGCTTCATCGGCTGGCTGTGCTATCTGCAAGTGTGCTTTCGCTGGCAGTATTAGAAGAATTTGAGTTAGGTACAGCAGTAGCAGTTGTATCAATGGGGGCAGATCCGGTGCCGCTGTTAACCTGAACTCCGCCATATCTGAATGAACGAAGAATTTCGGCGGAAGGAATACCATTAAATGATTCAACAGCAAAAGAGTTTCCACCATCAAATGAAGAAAGCATCAGGCTGTCTTTGCCCTGCAGGCATAACAGCAAAGCCAGGCTATCTTTTAAGGCCACTTCGGCATTCGCAACTTTCGTTTTATGATCGATTGAACAGTCCCGGCTATCAGGTGCCGATATTGCCAACACTATACCCATCAGCAGCAATACCACCGAGGTTAGCACCAGCCATTTGAGCCAGGTACCGTAGCGATTATATCGCTCCAATATTTCATCGGCGGATAAGCCGCTGGTTGCGGCAGGTGCAGGTTTTTTGGAGTTTTCCAATAGCAATAATTATGAACCCGTAAATAATGGTAATTCTTGCTACAAAAGCAATCACCGAAAAGGTGAGGTTTTGTTAAATTATTTTGTGCGCGGATAAAAGAAACCAGGCGCCCCCGTTGGCACCCTATGGGAGAAGCGCTGCAGCAGTGTTAACCATCCTTCGGCTACCGCCCAACGGGGGATAAGATTAATTAGCGTCTTCGTCGGATGAAGGATTGCCCGGAGATTTTCAGGTTTTCTAAAGAGATAAAGCTACGAACTCTTTTGTTTTGTCAATTCCTTAAAAACATCTTCAAGGCTAAATTCCTCCTTGTTAAGGTGCAAAAGGGTAAGGTTCTTGTCCTTGGCAAAGTTAAAAATGTCTTCACGGATATCCTGATTCCCTTCAGACACGAAGCTCCATTTTCCGTCCTTTAAAAGGTTGAAGGACGTAACACCCCTAATAGATTTGAGTTGAGCCCTATCAACCGTCTGTTTAAATTCAGCCGTAACAATCAATTGGCTGCCCTTGCTTTGTAGTATTTCGGTCGGGTCGTCAGCAACAATTTTGCCGCTGCTGATAATTATAACTCTATCAGCCACCGCCTGAACTTCCTGCATAATATGCGAGGAAAATATAACGGTTTTATCCTTGCCCAACTGCTTTATAAGTGACCGTATCTCTACCAATTGATTGGGGTCGAGGCCTGATGTAGGCTCGTCTAATATCAGCACTTCAGGGTCATGTAACATGGCCTGGGCTAAGCCTACTCTTTGTTTGTACCCTTTTGAAAGCTGTCCCACTTTCTTTTTGCTCTCAGTTGTTAGTCCGGTTATTCCAATCATTTCCTTAATTCTTGCCTGGGTAATTTTGCCCATTTTGTGAAGCCCGGCCATAAACTCCAGGTATTCTTTTACATACATGTCATTATATAGCGGATTGCTTTCGGGCAGGTAGCCTATTCTTTTAGTCACTTCTAACGGTGCCGATGAAGTATCAAAACCACAAACCGCAGCAGTGCCAGAGCTTTGCGGAATAAAGCAGGTAAGTATCTTCATAGTAGTAGATTTGCCCGCTCCGTTTGGCCCCAAAAAACCCAATACCTCTCCCTTTTTAACCTCAAAAGAAATATTATCTACAGCCCGCTGCGTTCCGTAAATTTTTGAAAGCCCTGTAACTTTTATTGACATAATGTATTGGGATTGACTTTGCTTAAACGGCAAACTTAATTAAAAACGAACTTCCCTCTTCTACATTGCGCAAAATCAAAATAAGGCATTAAAAGCCTTACTTGTCATATCCGTCGTTTTGTGATAGTGCCGTTAACAGTATTAAAATACCAGCCTCCTAGCGGAACACCACCTGCTGCCGCTGCCGCGTCATTGGCATAAGCGCTGTTTACCGAAAGTGCATCTGCCCACAAAATAAAATCAGCACCCGCGGGCTGCCAGCTGCTTTTACCGTTTTCATCAGAGGTGAGCACCTTGCCCAGGCCCTGTGTGCCATCGGCAATGGTTACCGTGCCATTGCTGTCAATACCGAAAACATTAGCATTTTTATAGGGCTTGTAAATCCAAAAGCCGTATTTGAAAAAATATTCTGTTGGCAACCTTTCGTCCGGCGTTGTATAGGATCCGTTGTCATTGCGGTATAAAAATTCCATACCATCAACTCCCAAAGTGTCGCCAATATTCAAAGAATGTTGCGAAAAGTTGTTTTGATTTATATACGTGTTTGATAAAGTGTAGAAATACTGTAATCCAACGCTATCAGTAATAATTAGTTTGTGAATATCCGTATTGTCGGCATTATTATTAATATAAAAATCCACTTGGTGCCTTACCGTCGGCACTTCCACCCCATAACTCCTATCGTGATAAGCGATAGCCAAACTTGCCTGAAAAATACCAGGAGCATCACTAGGCAAATTATCAGACAATTGAATCTGACTTCCGGATTTTTCCAATAGGTTATAATTTCCCATTCCGGAACCATGTTTATTTACATAGAAATAGTTATAAATAATATGAGCTGTATCAGTTATAATATAAGACAGACCCGAATCTCCCATAATTGGAACGGATGATCCGATCCCAAAATAACTACCATGTCCATTGTCAAAAATGGAATGGTTGGTAAAGCTTCCATTCTCAAAATTTATAGTATGATTATTTTGCGATATTAAAGTATTGCGGGTTAAATTTCCTCCCCAGTCAACAGCAGATCCATTAGCGGTGGTGCCATTACCATTACTTAATATAAAGCCAGCGGGTCCTGTGGGGCCGGTTGGTCCGGTTGGCCCTGTTGGTCCGCCTCCCGGTCCGGTTGGTCCGGTGTTGCCCGTTTCCCCAATTAGCCCTATTCCTGTAGCGCCGGTAACACCTTGCATTCCTGTATTTCCTTGCGGTCCTGTTGGGCCGGTATTTCCGGTGTTTCCTGTTTCTCCTTCAGACCCTGTGTTTCCTGTCGGACCAGTTACACCTGTTAGTCCTTGCGGTCCTGTACTTCCTGCTATTCCCTGCAAGCCAGTTGCACCTGTCGACCCGGTATTTCCAATAATGCCGGTTGCACCTGTTGGTCCCTGCGTTCCCTGAAGTCCGGTATTTCCCATTGGGCCATTTACACCAGTTAGTCCCTGCGGTCCTGTATCACCCTGCAAACCAGTTGCACCAGTTGATCCGGTATTTCCACCAGCCCCGGTTGAACCTGTTGGTCCTTGTATTCCCTGAAGTCCTGCATTGCCTGTTGGGCCAGTAGCACCGGTCAGTCCTTGCGGTCCTGTGTCACCTGCTATACCCTGCAAACCACTTATGCCTGTTGGGCCAGTAGCACCAGTTAGTCCCTGTGGTCCTGTATCACCTTGCAGACCAGTTGCACCAGTTGACCCGTTATTTCCATCAGCACCGGGTGCACCTGTTGGTCCTTGTATTCCCTGAAGACCTGTATTGCCTGTTGGGCCAGTAGCACCAGTTAGTCCTTGCGGTCCAGTATCACCAACCATTCCTTGTAAACCAGTTGCACCTGTTTGGCCTTGTATTCCCTGTATTCCCGTATTGCCTGTTGGGCCAGTAGCACCAGTTGGTCCCTGTGGTCCTGTATCACCCTGCAGACCAGTTACACCTTGTGACCCGGTATTTCCATCAGCACCTGTTGGTCCTTGCATACCCTGAAGACCTGTATTGCCTGTTGGCCCTTGCATTCCCTGAAGACCTGTGTTTCCTGTTGGGCCAGTAATACCTGTTGCCCCAGTCGCTCCACTAAGTCCTTGCGGTCCAGTATCACCTACTATTCCCTGCAAACCAGTTGCACCTGTTGGCCCTTGCATTCCCTGAAGACCTGTATTTCCCGTTGGGCCAGTAATACCAGTTGCCCCCGTTGTTCCACTAAGTCCTTGCGGTCCGGTATCACCTACCATTCCCTGTAAACCAGTTGCCCCAGTTGCCCCGGTATTTCCATCGGCTCCGGTTGCACCTGTTGGTCCTTGTATACCCTGAAGACCTGTAATTCCTGTTGGGCCTGTTACACCAACTACTCCCTGAGGTCCTGTATCTCCAGTCATTCCCTGTAACCCAATTGGTCCTGTTGCTCCGGTATTTCCAATTGCTCCGTCTGCTCCTGTAGCACCGGTTATTCCTGGCAAGCCCTGAGGACCTTGCGGGCCAATTGGTCCTGTGTTTCCAGTAACCCCGTTAGGACCTGTTGCACCAATGTTTCCGGTTGCCCCTGTTGGTCCGACAAATCCGGTTACACCGGTATTTCCTGTAGGTCCTTGTGGTCCGGTGTTTCCTGCAGGTCCTTGTACACCTTGGGGCCCCGTTGGTCCGGCTAAATTGCCGCCGGCAAACAAGGCATATGGAACACTCATAAGTTGGGATGTGCCCATCGAAATAAAGTTGTTTCCATTATCAGGATCAACTCCAACTTCAAGATATTTGGCACCGCTCCCCCAATTTACGAAGGCCAGGTTACCTGCATCTCCGATATTTACAGCAATTAATCCAAATTGGTTGGTCGCTGTATGTTGAATTTCCTGGTATTCGATTATTCCTGTTGCAGAATCACCATGTATCGTAAATTGTAAGCTAATTAGTGTAGTCGGGATGGCCAATCCATCGTTGCCACGCACAATAGCCTGGTAATTCAATTTTAATGGTGCCTGTGCGGCGGTATGGACAATGGTTAAGAGAACAATTGCCAGTACAAATGAAGATTTTGTTTGCATAGGGGGTTGCGAATATAGCTTTTGTCAGCCATATGAAGAGGCCTGGATTTAAAATTAGTTAAAAGGTATAAAACGTCCTCTGGTCAGAGCTTTCGGTTTAAAAATACAAAACCGTGATAAAAATTACCGCCGTTATAACCATTTCCCGCTTTGCTCATTTATATTCGCGCACATGAGTAAAGAGAATACACAGAACGTTTTACAGGAAATCATTTCGCATTGCAAAGAATATGGGTTCATTTTCCCATCCTCCGAAATATACGATGGTCTTAGCGCCGTTTACGATTACGGCCCGTATGGTATTGAGTTGAAAAATAACATACAACAATACTGGTGGAAGGCCATGGTGCAATTACATGAGAATATTGTAGGTATTGATGCCGCCATTTTTATGCACCCTAAAACATGGAAAGCCAGCGGACACGTTGATGCCTTTATGGACCCTTTGATTGATAACAAGGATTCTAAAAAACGTTACCGCGCCGATGTTTTGATTGAGGAAGCCATGCAAAAGCAGGAAGCCAAAATTGACAAGGAAGTTGAAAAAGCGACTAAAAAATTCGGGGATACCTTTGATAAGGAAATGTTTTTGAAGACCAACCCTAATGTATTGCGTGTAAGAGAAAAGATAGACGCAACGGAAAGCAGGTTTAAAAAAGCGCTGGAAGACAATAACCTTGAAGAACTAAAACAAATTATTGTTGACCTTGAAATAGTTTGCCCTGTATCAGGTACCCGTAACTGGACAGAAGTCCGCCAGTTTAACCTGATGTTTAGCACTGAAGTTGGTTCTGTAGCCGATGAGTCAAACACCATTTACCTGCGCCCTGAAACCGCCCAGGGTATTTTCGTCAACTTTTTGAATGTACTGAACACCTCGCGCCAGCGCATTCCATTTGGAATTGCGCAGGTTGGCAAGGCCTTCAGGAATGAAATAGTGGCCCGCCAATTCATTTTCCGTACCCGCGAGTTTGAGCAAATGGAAATGCAGTTTTTTGTAAAGCCCGGCGAACAGGCAAAGTGGTATCAATATTGGAAAGAAGCCCGTATGAAATGGCATCGCTCCCTTGGTTTCGGAGAAGACAAATTAAAATTTAAAGACCATTTAAAACCCGCGCACTACGCCGATGCTGCTGTTGATATTGAATTTGATTTCCCCTTTGGATTTAAAGAAATGGAGGGAATACATTCACGTACTAACTACGACTTAACCAAACACCAGGATTTTTCAGGAAAGAAGTTACAATACTTCGACGGCGAGTCAAACGAAAGCTA